>CBFGXY010000047.1:0-9288 GCA_965652945.1 uncultured bacterium | reverse complement strand
ACGCTTCTCTGGTCAAGATGGATGCCGTGCTGAATGGGTATACGGAAGGTATTATGCTCAGCACGGATGGACACGTAGCAGAGGGTAGCGGTGAAAACCTGTTTTTGATCCGCGATGGCGTAGCCTATACCGCACCTACCAGCCTGTCTATCTTGCCGGGGATCACGCGCGATATCGCAATGACGATTCTTCGCGAGCGCGGGTACAAAGTGGTAGAATCGCGCATCCCTCGGGAGGCGTTATACATCGCCGATGAACTCTTTTTTACAGGCACCGCCGCCGAAATAACACCTATCCGGAGCGTCGACAAACATACGATCGGTGCGGGCAAACGGGGTCCGGTCACAAAAGAGGTGCAGGACGCATTTTTCGATGTAATCCGCAATGGAAATGACCCACACGGCTGGCTGACGATGGTGTAGCAGCAGATCGCCCGAAGCCGCTGCCAGGAAGTCATCGTATCACTTCGCGTAGTCATCGTATGACTTCGCGCAATCATCGTATCACTTCGCGCAGTCATCGTATCGCTTCGCGTAGTCATCGTATCGCTTCGCGCAGTCATCGTATCGCTTCGCGTAGTCATCGTATCGTTTCGCGTAGTCATCGTATGACTTCGCGTAGTCATCGTATCACTTCGCGCAGTCATCGTATCGCTTCGCGTAGTCATCGTATGACTTCACGTAGTCATCGTATCACTTCGCGCAATCATCGTATCACTTCGCGTAGTCATCGTATGACTTCACGTAGTCATCGTTTGACTCAGCGAATCCCGCGCCGCGGAACCCTGCGTCAAGAAACGGTTAAGCAGGTGTAACGTCGTCGGAGGATGCTTCGACTGAGGAGCAGTCCGGAGGGCCCGGCGATACTCACATGTTTCGCCCGCTCATGGTGCTCGTCCGTACGATATGGTTGCGCTACGGTCTCCTGCCGGCCCTCTGCCTCTTCGTGTCGGTGTCGCAGGTCAGAGCCACTGAGCCTGCCCTCCTGAGCTTTGCGGCGTCGGATTCTCTATCGGTCAAGGAGATCGATACCCGACTTTCTGGCATCGCGGCGGATTCGCTGGTCTCGCAGCGCGAGGGCTCGCTTCTGCTCGAGCTTCTTTCTCTGGCAGGGTCGAACCTGTCCACGGAAGACGAACGGATCGTAAAGAGACACGTGGCGCGGGTGATTCCCATGCTTCCGGATTCCCTGAAGGACAAGGTCGCACGGAACAGGCACCGATCGGATCTGGATCGCTGGGAGTTACGGTCCGGTGCAGGGCAACTGCTGTCAGCCTGGTGGAAGGAGCAAGATCCGATGCCGGCCTCCGACCGGAACGAGCGCCTTCAGGAGCATATTCGGCGAGTCAGCCGAGCAATCGCAGAATTCGCCGCAGACACTCCTGCCGGATACGATGATCGCGGAGAGATTCTTGTCCGCCTTGGCGAACCGTTTCAGCGGCGGGAGATCTCCTACAACGACGGTCGCATGATTCGGGAGGTCTTCCGGTTCGGGGTTCCCATCAGTCTGAGCGACTTCCCGGACAACGAGATCTGGACCTACCCACATATCCATCGGAATGCCTACTACATCTTCGTCAGTGAAAATCGAGGACCCTACCGAATAGGCACGTCCGAAGACCTGCTTCCGCGCCGTCTGCGAGTACTTAATACGGGATCACCGCGGAACATGAATCTCTCGGTCTCGTCGCTGGCGGCCATGAGGTATATCCTCGAACGACTCGCTCTGATTCATTCCGATTTCGGGACCCAGTACGCCAATATCGATAATTATGCGATGTGGCAGGAGGAACGCAGAATGGCTCGTCGTGCGGGAGCAGGGCTTCAGATGGGGGAGCTTGAGCAGATCGTCGGGGTGGGCGCTACAAGCGTGGCAGTCTATTCAAATCCGCTGCTAAGCATTCATCCAGTGAATGAATTCGTGCGAGCATCGCTGACGGAGACTCGAATATCAGACATGCAGTCGGAACGCTCGCGCGAAGAGGTGGTGCCCGGCGTCTACAGCACGGTATTTCAGGAGCAGGATCTGGACCGGATACCAATCGCCGTCAGAGCCACACGCTTCCGAAATGTCGACGGTTCGACGCGGCTCTACATCGACTGGGCGCCGATGCCGGGGGCGCTCAATAAGGATGAGGATCGGCTTCAAACTCTGGAGAACTCGGGATTCGATCTATACGATGAAACCATTCTCTCCCTGACGGTCCTTCAAGTGACCAGCAATCACGAATCCATGACGGTCGATCAGGACACGTTTGCTTTGCTCTCAGGAAACATTGAGGGAAAGGTGATCCCGCCTCAGACAGTTCAAATGCCTCTGGCAGATGCGGGCAATCGACTTGCAGTCCAGCTCGATCACTACGTCGCCAGCATTCGGGAAGGCCCGCCGTTAAACGTACTGCTGGGGCCGCTCATTCAAGTCGGCCTGGAACGCACGGAACCGATCATGCCTCTGCGATCTGATCCGGAAGAGCTCGAAATGAGTGACTTGCGTCCACGATTTACGCTCTTTACTGCATCTGCACTTGCCCGAACAGACGATCCCGTCGCGCAGGCGCAGCCTTTCCCCTATTCATTCGTGCCGTCGCAGGGTTCGATCATACTTCAATTCGAAATCTACAATCTGACATTCGACGCCGACGATCTCACACGCTACCTCATCGAATACGAGGTGGCAAGGCGCGACCCACAAAGAGGAATACTGGGAATTATCGGTCGACGCAGCCTTGAGCGAACTGCCGCTCGCACCACGCACGAGGGGTACGACCGTACCGCGCGTGAATACATCGTTCTCGATCCCGCTCCATGGTCGCAAGAATCGGAGGTCGTGTTGACCGTTCGAGTCACTGATGCCGTCGCGGAGCGGACCGTCGAACGCTCACTCGTCTTCAGGGAGTGAACCTACCTCGGAGGCGACATCAGAGAATACAGTTTCGCCCGTCTGTAGCATCCGGCGCACGTACGGATGGCATAGCCCGCAGTTGAAGCCAAACTTGACGTGCTTCTGCAACTCCCGAAGCGCCGTCGCACCGGTTTTCTCTGCGATCGCTTTGAGTTCACTGAACGACCGCTGGTAGCAGACGCAGCGATCGATCCTCATCGATCCGTCAGCCGAATCGAGGTGGGCGCGATCCCTGCCGGAAACGTGCGTACAACTTCTCCGCTTAGATCCAATACCGCCACCGATCCAGCCTGTGTGAACCCGTTGATTCGTCCCACATACAGTACGTCCTCTTCAGCATCGTAGGCGACAGATCCGATCGTTCCGTCAAGAGGACCGATCTCATCCGAAATAGAATTCGTCCGAGTGTCGATCACGAGAATGAAATACGTTCCATCGCGCTCATTGAGTGCAAAAATGCGCTCGTTAGCAGCGTCGAAAAATGCATCCTGACCAAACTCCGCAGCCATCATTCGACCTTCGACCTCGAGGCGACGCTGCACGCGGCCAAGCCCATCCAGCACAACAATCTCGCCGGGGGTGCTTCCCACCTCGTTAAATGATTCATCATAGATCGTCTGTCCGGTGCAGGTCACGAAAATATCGCTGTCAGAATCAGGAATGAGATAGCGTGGTCCGTCACAACCGACATCAACTATGGTCTCTATGCTGTGATCGGTCGCATCGATGATCGAGACTGTGCTGCCGTAGCCGAAACCCTGGTTGGCCACGAATACTCGATTCCCAACCCGGGCAATTCCTTCGGGGTTGTCGCCCACCTGGATTTCAGTGATGTGACGGTAGGTGGATCGATCGATAACCGATACCACTCCACCGGTGAAGGTCTCTGTGGATCCGTAGAGATTCGTCACGTAAATCTCGTCCGCACCCACAGACATATATCTCGGACTGATCAGGCCTTCAACCTGAGCGACAAACTCGCCCGATTTATGATTCAGGATATCGATACGTCCACCGGTGTTAGCCGCGATGAAGAGAAGGTCACCATCCACTTCGATCGACTGAATGATGGTTTCGAGATCCCGAAAAGCGGTAACAGCCGAATTTGTCGCGGGGTCATAGCGGGTGATCGTTCCATTGCCGGCGCCAAACTCGCCCTGGTTGCCAATTAGAAGGCTGTTCGCAACGATGCCTCCCTCATCGTCATCATCGTTCTTAGTATTGATGATGACGCAGCCTGAGATGAAAAGCAGGATTGCGAACGGAACGATGAAGCGGTAAGAAGAGCGGGTATACTCGGCCATGGGATCAGTTGTCAGAGGTGATTACGGCTATAGTCAGGCGCAGATGTCGGGGCGGCATGGGATGGCCGGCCACTATGGCATATTCTGCGTCGAAGAGATTTTCTATGATGATACCGCTGCGGAGCTGCGCTCCCCCGATATCAAATGAAGTGCTCACCCGCACCGATGCGGTGAGGAACGGTTCGAGCCAGTCGGACCCGTCCGCATTGATATAGCGTCGTCCGGTATAATCGATCGCCAGTGCACCTTCGAATCGGCCGCGCCTTAACGACACTCCGGCTCGTACAAGATCTCGGGGGACATATCGCAGGAACTGGCCTTGACTTTCGATTGAGCGATCGCGTGCGTGGGTGAATGAATAGCGGAGGTTGGTCTGCAACAAAGCCGATCCAAGCGGCTGCTGAATGCGAATCGAGGTCTCGACGCCCACCGACCGTGTGTTCGCTAGATTCTGTGGGCTCCAGACCGTGCCGCTCACAGGAATCCAGACGATCTGATCTCGCGTCGATACGAAAAACGTCGTCAGATCGGCTGACAATCGGGCTGTCTGGAAAACCAGTCCGGCATCTCGAGTCCATCCTCTCTCCGGTCGCAGGTCCGGATTACCGCCGGGCATCCAGTATCGATCATTGAATGTCGGGGGGCGGAATCCCCGGGCTACCGAAGCACGGATCCGCACGGCTTCGGCTAGAGGAAGGCTTACGCCGATACGGGGATTGATCGTGCCATATGTCAAGCCGCCGGGTTCATCCGGATTCCAGTATCCGTCGGACCGGATTGCACCATTAACCAGGACGCCTCGCATCTCCCCCATCGTCTGAAGAAAAATTGCAGCGCGCTGCTCTCGTACCTTGTCCAGGTGAGGATGATGTGCGCGAGCGAATCCTGCCTCCATTCCACCTATCAGTCTCCAGGACCCCGGTAGATTCTGCGTGACTTCCGCATCTACGGATACGACTCGATTTGATCCGGTCTGATCAATATCGGTCAGGTCGTTTACATATCGGATTTCGCCCTGCTGCAGGAGTCCGCCGACTCGAAACTGTCTGGTGGTTGACCCGAATTGCAGTTCTCCCCACACGCGGTTCGACCGATCCCATTGTCGTTCATGCCGCGAGGCCGCCGACATCCCTTCTAATCCGCGCTCCGCCCTGGTATTCAGTGCCGAGAGTCGCAGATCGATGCCACTGGTCACCACACGTGCCGATCCATAAAATGACGAACGCCGCCGGTCTGCATTCTCCAGATACAGATCCCGCCTCAATGCGCGGCTGAAATAGGGGTAATCGTTCTCAGCGGATTCTGTATCTGCGCTCAGCGTGAGTGAAAACGGACCGTGCGCCGTTCCCACACTGAGTGCTGCATCCTGCATTCCGAACGCACCCGCTCCAGCCTCAACATTCACATGCGTTCCGGTTGCCGGCGGGGTTGTCAGAAGTTGGACGGCTCCGCCGATCGCATCTGCTCCGTAAAGCGGCGAAGCAGTGCCGTTCATCACTTCAACTCGTTTAATGATCGCGGCAGGAAGCAGCGTGAGGTCGAGCTGACCGAGCTGAGGATCCGTCAGGCGGCGGCCATCGAGCAAAATCGCGGTTTGTGATGCTCCCGTGCCTCGAAGCGCTATGGATGCGAGGCCGGCCGCGCCATAACGTCGAATGAAGGTGCCCGTGCTTTTTTGAAGCACATCCCCGAGATGACGCGCGCCTGCCCTTCGGGCCACGTCGCCATCGACCACATCGATGTGCGCCGTCGATTCGAAGGTCGATCGTTCGAGGCGAGTGGCCGTCACCGTTACTTCCGGAATCGCATACACCGTATCGGCAGATGATGCAGAGACGTCCGGTAGAACAATCAGAAACGCGAGCAGCAGCAGGGTAGACATAACAAAGCCCGGCCTCAAAAACGAGGTCGGGCATCCCTGCGGCAATTGCCGAGAAAAGCGCGAACCTCATGTCCCGGAGGTCGGTAGCGATATCCCGCAGGGCAGGTCTCCTGGCTTACCGCTCAGCGTCTTGCGGACGCTCCGGACGACTCAGCCGGCAGCCTTCCCATCCCAGAGTGGACAGTGGCTGCGGCATCTTGCGCCATCCGGCGATAGCGGCGTACAGTTGCGGGTACAGCTCCGGCTTCTCGGCATCACCGAGCCCGGATTCCCTTTTAATCCGCAACGCTGCAAACGTGTGCGGAACCCGACAGGCAGTTTTAAAGAACGACTCACTCAATTAACGCTTCCTTTGGCGGGATCGCAATTACCTTCATTCAATTTTGTCGCAACGAATGCTCGGTCAGAATGCCGGCCTCTGGGTCGGTGGGTGTGTCTTCCTTATGACCCTGGCGATGATCTCTATCGCTGGAATATGGCACCTGCATCGCAGAGATGTACCGAAAGGGGGAAGATCTTTCGCCGATGAACTTAGGCGAATTACCCCTGCACTCATTGTGGTAGGCGCTTCGGTTTTCTTGTTCGTCGCCATTGCCGACGGATGGCTTGGTCAGGCGTGGGTGTACGAAATTGATATCCGGATCAACGAGTACTTCCAGCACAACGAGTTCACGTGGCTGACCGACATCCTTCACGTCATAACCTGGTTCGGAAGTACACAGGCCGCCATAGCCACGCTTCTCATCGTCGGATTCTATTTGTGGCACGACCGGTTATATGAACGTCTTGCCATACTGATCGTCACTTTCCTGCCCGGCTCGGCAGCAAACTGGGCGCTGAAGGCGCTTTTCGACCGCGCGCGCCCCGAGGACCCGCTCGCACCAACGGTCGGGCAGAGCTTCCCAAGCGGCCACGCATTCTCTGTTACCATCATTTGCGGGTTTTTGATCTTCTTGACCTGGCTCGACGAACGGTCCGTGTGGCTGCGGATCGTCCTTACAATATTATTGATGCTTATTATTGTCGCAGTTGCCGCGAGCCGGATAGTCCTGAATGTGCACTGGACAAGCGATGTCCTTGGAGGCGTGGCCTTCGGAGTTGCCTGGCTTGTAGGCAGCATCCTGATCTCATCCATTGCGGCGCGCGTAGTGCGTCAGCAGCAGCACGTATCCTATGATTGATAACATCGGCGTTTCCACCTCTCGAGGAGTGTCTCTCCGGATAGTGTCCATTCTGATGCTTGTAATGATTCTAAACGGCTGTGGGAGCTCCTCCCCGAAACCAGCGGAAGATGTGCTCGCCGAAGCCATCGCGGAAGTTCAGTCAGCCCATGAGGGTACCACGATCGCCGTGGCTGTCATTGATCCTGTTACTTCGACACGATTTGCAGCGCGTGGAGATACGACCTTCCATGCTGCCAGCACCATGAAGGTACCCGTGATGATCGAGGTGTTTCGGCAGGCGGAGGAGGGCCGCTTCGAGCTCGATGACTCTCTCCTGGTCGAGAATCGTTTTCGGTCGATCATTGACGGCACTGAATACAGTATCGGTACGGATTCGGACGACGGCATCTACAATCGACTGGGCATGTCGATGTCGATTCGGGATCTGACGTATAACATGATCACGGTGTCCTCGAATCTGGCGACCAATCTCCTGATCGATCTTGTCACGGCCTCCGAAGTTCAGGCGACATTGAAGAGACTCGGTGGCACGGGCGTGAGCGTCTTACGCGGTGTGGAGGATTTAAAAGCGTTCGACGAAGGCATGAACAACACGGCCACAGCGTCAGGCCTCGCGGCTCTGTACGAGGCGCTGATGGAGGGTCGAGCGGTGTCTCCCGAGTCCGATAGAGAGATGATTGAAATTCTGCTGGATCAGAGATTCGTTGATGGAATCCCGCGGGGTTTGCCCACAAGCGCGAAGGTGGCACACAAGACGGGATCGATCACCAGGATCTATCACGACGGGGGGATCATCTACCCCGAAGGACATGAACCTTATGTGTTAGTGGTGATGACGCGCGGATTCGACGAATCAGAGGAGGCAACCGATGTCATCGCTGAGATTGCCGCCGTCGTGCAACGGGCGCTTCGACAGGATTGACTTTAGCTCTCGATCCAGATCGATTTGACATTCACGAATTCGCGAATCCCGAATTCAGACAATTCACGCCCGTAACCGCTTCGCTTGATTCCTCCGAACGGAATTTTGGGATCGCTCTTGACCATTGAGTTCACGAACGCCGTCCCCGCCTCGAGCCTTCGCGCTACGGACTCACCAAGAGCGATATCGCTCGTAAAGACTGCGCCGCCGAGCCCGAACGGAGTCGCGTTGGCCAGGTCGATAGCATGATCCACATCGCGGGCACGGGTCACGGCCGCGACGGGTCCGAAGATCTCCTCCGAAAACGCCACGGTTCCCTGCTCCACGTCCACCAGGACGGTCGGCTCATAGAAGTATCCCTTCCGATCCAACGCGCGGCCGCCTGCTGCAATCGTGGCCCCATCCGCGACTGACCGCCGAACCTGATCCTCGAGCTCCTGCCTCAAATCCGCCCGAGCGATCGGGCCCACGTCCACCGACTCATCCATGGGATCGCCGACGCTCAATGCTTCGACTTCCTCCACGAATCGTTCTACGAATCGGTCGTACACACCCGCCTCCACAATAAATCGTTTGGCTGCGATACAGCTCTGCCCGTTGTTCTGCATGCGTGCTTTCACGGCGAGAGGTACGGCGCGACCGAGATCTGCATCATTCAGAACGATGAACGGATCGGAGCTTCCAAGCTCTAATACGGATGGCTTGATTTCTCGGGCCGCGGCAGAGGCGACTGCTTTTCCTGCACGTTCACTGCCCGTAAGCGTGACGGCTCGCACGCGATCGTCTGAGATTATACCTTCGACTCTGGATGACTCGACAATCAGAGTCTGGAACTGATCGTCATCGAATCCGGCGTCTCGGAAGACCTCCTCGATAGCAAGCGCGGCGCCAGTCACGTTGGACGCGTGCTTCAGCAGGGCCGTATTTCCCGCCATCAATGCCGGAGCCGCGAATCGAAAGACCTGCCAGAAGGGAAAATTCCAGGGCATTACAGCCAGGACGGGACCAAGAGGCTGAAATGTCACCAGAGAGCGGTCCGCCTCCGTATGGATTATCTGGTCCTTCAACTGATCTGCGGCCTGGTCGGCATAGTAG
>CBFGXY010000046.1:0-9394 GCA_965652945.1 uncultured bacterium | reverse complement strand
GGCGTGCTGCGTTTACTCACACGGGGCCTCGGTACAGGCGAAAGTACTAGTCCGGACTGGCTGAGTATGCTGTTATTCGACCATCCCTATATTCAGGATCTGCTCGAAATCGGTTACAATGACGGTCGCGCGCATCACGACGAAATTGCCGAATTCCTGAAGCTGGATGAAAAGAAAGGTGCTCCGCTGCCACGAATTACGCGGAGGATTCGAAGTCATCCGGCTGCGTGACGGGTACGATCGAACTATCCGGTCTATCCATGTCTCGTTCGGGTTGCCGATTACCGGAATATCCGATCGTGGCGTGGTCGATGCCGGTATTTTGGTGCGAGGTCGTATCTAAACCCCGAAGCATCTGAAACGTATTCACCATGGCGATAAGGTATCTAAATGGCATCCTCAGGTCGATCTGATCAACACAGTCGCCTGTGAGCATTCCGGAATCTGAGGCAAACCGCGGCTTTAATATCATATATCACGCATGCGCGCCGCGGCCGCGGCTAATTGAGCAGGACACAAACTACGTCACCCATCTACATGTCTACCGGCAAGTCGACTTCTGCAAACAGAGGGCAGACGCCCCTCATGAGGCAGTACTACAAGATCAAGGCGCGCCACCCGAATGCCTTGCTTCTTTTTCGAATGGGGGATTTTTACGAGACGTTTGATGAGGACGCAAGACAGGTAAGTCGAATACTCGGCATCACGCTGACCAGGCGCGCCAACGGGCAGGCCAAGGATGTCCCCCTCGCAGGTTTTCCGCATCACGCGCTGGATAATTATCTGCCGAAGCTGGTGCGATCAGGGCTTCGCGTTGCGATCTGCGAGCAGCTCGAAGATCCAAAGTATGCGCGGAAGATTGTCAAGAGGGATGTGGTTGAGGTTGTCTCGCCCGGGGTTTCGCTGCACGACGAACTCCTCAGTCCGAGAAGATCCAACTTTCTTGCGGCCCTGCATCTCGATCACAACCGATCAGGCAGATCGATAGTCGGAGCCGCTTTCATCGACGCATCTACGGGTGAGTTCCTCGTCACTGAAGTCCCGGCCGAGCGCCTTGAGGAGGTCCTTCAAACGATCGGACCCACCGAGATACTGGTTGAGAAGGGGCGACAGGACATATTTGATAGTTTTCATGACCGTCCCTTTATCGTCACGCCCCGCGAGGACTGGGTATTCGGGTTCGATTTTGCCTATGAGACACTGCTCAGGCATTTCAAGACGCACTCACTGCGTGGATTCGGTGTTGAGGATCTGAAAACGGGCCTCGTAGCCGCCGGCGCCGCGCTTCATTATCTCGATGAGTCGCAGAACGGCCGGCTGCCGCAAGTCCGGCGGATCGTAGCTTACCCCAGCGACGAGTATATGCTGCTTGACCCGCCAACCATGCGGAATCTGGAACTCATCGCATCGATGCGGGATGGTGGGCAGGACGGCACGCTGGTTGATATTATGGATGAGACGCTCTCTCCGATGGGGGCGCGTCTTCTACGGTCGTGGCTGGTACGGCCGCTCCGAAAGCCTTCTCAGATCAAACGTCGGCAAGATGCTGTCGAAACACTCGTCCAATCTGTGGGGATGCGTGAATCGTTGCGAGAAGAGCTGTCGGAAATTGGTGACCTCGACCGGCTGGCGACCAAGGTCAGCGTAGGCCGCGCCACTCCGCGCGACATGGTGAACATCCGTCTGTCTCTCGAACGGATTCCCGCCATCAAAATCATCCTTGCCGACGAGCAGTGCGACGCCCTGAAGGAGATCGGACGGCAGCTCCAACTCTGCAGAAATGTCGTCGACCGGATCAAACACGCACTGGTCGACGAACCGCCAGCATCCGTGCAGGACGGAGGGCTCATCAGGGACGGATTTGATGAGGGGCTTGATGAGCTAAGAAAACTGGCGCGCTCGGGCAAGGACTGGGTCGCGAACATGCAAAAGAAGGAGATGGAGCGGACGGGGATTCCCTCGCTCAAAGTCGGATTCAACCGCGTCTTCGGTTACTACCTCGAAATCACGAATGTGCATAAGAGCAAGGTGCCCGATGACTACATTCGGAAGCAGACGCTTGTCAACTCCGAACGGTATATCACGCCCGAGCTCAAGGAGTACGAAGAGCGCATCCTGACTGCGGAAGAAAAAATCGAAAGTCTCGAGTCGGAGCTTTTCAACCAGCTGCGACTTGAGGTCGCGGAGGAGGCCGCCGCACTGCATCAAAACAGTGCGCTGATCGCACAACTCGACTGCCTTGCCTCGCTGGCTGAGATCGCGATCAGGCAGCGATACGTGCGGCCTGAGCTTACCGACGGCAGGGAGCTCGACATCGTCGATGGACGGCACCCCGTGGTCGAACACATGATTCCTCCCGGCGAGCAGTTCATTCCCAACTCCATCCGTCTCGACCCCGAGAAGGATCAAATCCTTGTCATCACGGGGCCAAACATGGCCGGAAAGAGCGTGGTGCTCAGGCAGACCGGACTGATCGTATTGCTGGCGCAGATCGGATCTTTCGTGCCCGCCAGGTCAGCCCGAATCGGAATTGTGGATCGCATCTTCACGCGTGTGGGTGCCTCCGACAACCTGGCTGCTGGCGAGAGTACGTTTCTTGTGGAGATGAACGAGACCGCGAACATCCTGAATAATGCGACGCCCTCATCGCTAATCCTGCTGGATGAAGTTGGAAGGGGAACGAGCACGTTCGACGGATTGTCCATCGCGTGGGCACTTGTGGAATACCTGCATGAGAATGCAGAAATCGCGGCTCGGACTCTGTTCGCAACTCACTATCATGAGCTGAACGAACTCGCGTCCAGGTTGGAACGTGTGCGAAATGCACGTGTCCAGGTTCAAGAGCACGATGGTCGGATCATCTTCCTGAGGAAACTCATCGATGGCGGCGCGGATCATTCGTACGGCATCGAGGTGGCCCGAATGGCCGGTCTCCCTGGCCCGGTACTGGATCGCGCCCAGGCGATTTTAAAGCACCTCGAGAGCCAACGTCTTGCATCCGCCGCGCCCGGCCACGATTCCTCCGATCCTGCCGCGGCATCTGCAGTCGATGCGCACGCAGTACCTACATTGGATGAGCGAGCGGCGCTTCAGATGTCACTTTTCGCCCATCGTCCCGATCCAGCGATGGAAGAAATCAGAAACGCGCTCGAAGTAGTCGATCCAAACGTCATGACGCCGATTGAAGCGTTACTCAAGCTCACCGAACTCAAACGAATACTGGAGAACTGAGTCGTGATTCAAGACTTCATCGGCGCATCACCCATATTTGATGCATCCAACTTCATCGCGCCTTCGGCGGACGTCATCGGCGACGTGCACCTTGGCACCAATGCCAGCATCTGGTTCAATGCTACCGTTCGAGGTGATGTGAACTGGATTCGTATCGGCGAGGCTTCCAATGTTCAGGACAATGCCGTCGTTCATGTGACTCATGGGTCGGCTCCCACGGATATCGGGGCATATGTAACCATTGGCCACAGCGCAGTTGTACACGGCTGCACAATCGAAGACGGGGCGCTTATCGGGATCGGAGCCGTCATTCTCGATCATGCAGTCATAGGGGAAGGGTCACTGATCGGGGCACGAGCGCTTGTTACCTCTCGTACGGAGATCCCTCCGAGATCGCTCGTAATGGGTGCACCAGCGAAAGTCGTTCGGACTCTCACAGACGACGAGGTCGAAGACGTGCGGCGCTTTGCCGTGAACTATGTTCGATATCGGGGCATCTACCTTGGAGAGGAGCAGCCCGATTCCAATCCGTTCTATGAGCCCGTTCTCCCGCCGGATGTACGCTCATGAGAACCTGCGTAATCCTGAACCCGAATGCAGGCTCTTCTGACAAGCGTCAGAAGCTGGAAGATCATTTCAGGGAACGTGCAACCCTGCTGCCGGTGTCGGAGGAAGGTGGAGCGGCGAGCACGGCACAGCGCATGATCGACGAGGGATACCAGCGAATTATCATCGCGGGTGGAGACGGCACGGTGAACGAGGTCGTCAACGGTATTGCCACGGCGAACTCGGACGTAGTTCTTGGCATCTTTCCGATGGGAACGGGTAATGATCTCGTGCGAACACTGTCTATCCCGCTGGATCCGGATGAGGCTCTCCTCGTGCTGGACCAGGATTTGATTCGCCGGCTGGATCTGATCAAGGTAGAGGGCGCCGGTCGGACGGTTTACGGGGTCAACGTTGCTTCTGGAGGATTCAGCGGTCAGGTCGATGCAAACGTCTCGACTGAACTGAAGGAAACCTGGGGACCTCTTGCCTACATCATCGGTGCGGCAGCTACGTTATCAGATCTGCAGGAGTACGAGACAGTGATTATGTTTGAGGATGAAACTCCTCGCTCGATTTCGACGCTCAACCTGATTGTGGCAAACGGCCGCATGATTGGCGGTGGCAAGCGTGTGGCCCCGATGGCGGATCCGGAGGACGGACTACTGGATGTGGTCGTCATCGAATATGGGACCGCGGCCAGCCGGACGGAGGTTGCAGCGCGCCTCGTTGCAGGAGATATTACGGCCAGCCAATCGGTACTGTACCGCAGAGTCCGGAAAGTGCAGGTGCGATCCTCCCCGGAAATGGTCTTCAATATCGATGGTGAGCCATTTGCGGTAGAAGACGTTCGCTTCGAATCCGTACCACGCGTTCTGCGATTTCTGGTCGGACCGGATTATGTCCGGGAGCCGCCGGCATCGACATGACGAAACGGTCGCTCCTTCCAGATAATTTCCGGTACGACGGCAAGGGTGATCGGTAAGGCAAGTACGTACGCGTAAAGCCACACTTCGTAGACCGGCCAGACACCCAGATTGAAAAGCGTTCGGCCCCGCGCTGATGATACGCTTAAGACGAGTGCGTCTACGACGACTTTGCAACCGATCATGATCAGGGCCGGCTGCAGATTTGTTGGCAACAGCAGCACGGGAAGAAGATGTGCTGCGAAAATCGCCACATAAAACGCAAATGCGATGGGAGAGGCCGTGAGTGCTCCGCTTGCCCACCTTCTGCGCTGCCGAAACACATCCCGCAAGCGCGGCTCGGCCGCGGTTTTATTCTCAAGAGAGGGATGCGGATCAAGTCTGATCTTCCAGCCGGCATCCCCGATCGCCTTGAAAAGCGCATAATCTTCCGTAACGCTGGGCTTGAGAGTGGGAAATCCGCCAATATCATTGTAGGCCTCTCTGCTCACCGCCATATTGTTGCCCATGGCGGTAAGCGGAATCCCCGCAAGTGACCAGCCCGACGCAACACCCTTGAGAAGTGTCCAGTCGACCGCCTGCAGTCGCGCCCTGAGTCCGCTGCCACTAACCCTCGTCAGTCCGCCCAGAGCACCGAGCTCCGCCTCGCGCATCTCCGTGACCATCGCCCTGGCCCATGATACCGGTGGGCGGCAGTCGGCATCGGTGAACAGCAGAAGTTCACCCGATGCACGCTCAATTCCCGTATGGAGCGCTGCCGCTTTTCCTGGAGGATGGCCCGCAAGCGCCTCGGCGCCCACAACGAAAAATCTGACATCGTCCGCTACCTTTGCATCGATAACGGTACGAGTCTGGTCCGTAGAATCGTCATCGATGATAAGGATTTCGATCAACTCTTCGGGATAGTTCTGGGCTGCCAGCGCGTCAATACAAGCACCGATCTGGGATTCCTCGTTTCGCGCAGCTACGATGATGCTCGCTCTCGGCAATTCGGCGGGATCGGTCGCAGCCGGCCTCCTGCGTGCACGAAGCACCATAACGGCAGAAAGAATCCCTAATGCCGCATAAACGACGATAGCACTGACTGCAAGTGTCATAACACGGACCTGAGGGGAAGAAGAGGGTGGAAGCGCCAGTCGTTCTGGATCATCCGTTCAAGAATTGCTTCCGTTACGCGCAGAGAGTGACGTCCCGAGTCGGGACCATCATGCAAAACGACGATCGAACCCGGCCGGGCATGGTCGCAAACGTGTTGGGCAACGGCGTCTGCATCGGCTTCAGGTTCGTAATCGTCGGCAAGAATATCCCACATCACCGTCATACCACCTTCGTCCCGGATCATACGATTCAGGATGGGTCGGAATCGCCCGTAAGGCGGACGATACAAGACCTGGTGATCGGGATGTACCGAACGAAACACTTCCAGACCACGCTTCAAATCCGATATCACGTTATTCGCCCGACACCTCCAGGCATCCAGATGAAAATATCCGTGCAAACCGACCGAGTGTCCTTCTTCACGGATACGTCTGGCAATGACGGGATGCTTTTCCATTTGCCGACCGGTCATGAAGAATGTTGCCTGGCAGCCGCGCGAGCGAAGCAATTCAGACAGGGCACCGGTGTGGTCATCCGAGGGGCCATCATCATAGGTAAGGTACAGTACCCGTTCGTCGGTCGGTATACGCCAGAGCATGTTCGCCAATAAAGGAGCCACAAGGCGCGGTATTCCGACTCGCATGAAGCTCATTTTAGTGCGCGCTTCGGTTCTTCCATTCGACTTCCCCGAACACTCCCGCTAATCCGATCAGTACAACATAGGGGATCTGAAGGAGCTGTCCGGGGAGAAGCCATCCAATGAGATCGCTTTGTCCGAAGTGACGAGCCGCCGGAACGGTCAGACACGCCTCCACTAAGACTTTCATCATGAGGATGGCAGTCACTCCTATCATCAGCGTGGCGTTAAATGGGGCCGCGATCATCGCCGCGAATGTTATCACATAAAATGAATAAACGAGGATGATCGAAGTCATCAGCGCGGGAGACGGATATCGTGCGCCATTTCCGGCCCACCGTCGCCGCTGACTGATGAACTCACGTAGTGAGTCCGCCGGCCGGGTTCGTACCACCGCCCTCTGGTTCGCGCAGAACGTCACGCTCTGCGGATCATCTCGATGAAGTAGCTGGAGCATGACTTCGTCGGGAGGGGCGCCATCCGAGGGAATATCGGATTGCATGCGACTGTGGGTACTCTTTCTGTAGGCGATGTTGGCGCTGTTGCACATGTTTGGAGCGCCCGAACCGATTCCACCCGCACCCACAGCGATCAATCCAAGAAACTCGAATGCCTGCAGGCGAGAATGCCACCGATCGTCGGGTTGGAACAGGACAGGTCCGGAGACGAACTCGACTTCCGGAGTCATCACATTCATCATCGCGCGGATCCAATCTGGCCCGACGACACAGTCTGCGTCCGTTGAAAGAATGACGGATCCGTTAGCGGAATCGACGCCGACTTCGATGGCAGCCGCCTTTCCGTGAGGATTCTCCTCCATCCGGTCGTGTAGAGAAATCAACCGTACTCGATGGTTTCCGTGGTTGCGCATGATTTCACGGACGACGCCCACTGTGTCGTCCGACGAGAAATCATCCACAACTATGACCTCATAATCGGGATAATCATTCTTCAGAATATGCTCGAGGCATGTTCCGATCGAGACCTCTTCATCACGTGCGGCGACAACAACGGTTACGGACGAGTCTGCGCCGGGTGAATCCATCGCTCGGTGCGACCGGAGTACCTTTCTCAATCCGTAAGCGAATCGGAGCATGATTCCCACGTAGACGACCGTCAGGGTGGGCAGGAGTAAAGCAAACAACACAGATTCAAGATCAGGTCGTGGGCGCCTCGACCTCTTCGTGATGAAGACGAAGTCGCATTACAAATGGAATGCCTGCCGCAGAAGGAAGAACCAGATTGATCACAAACATAAATAATGATGCGTTGAACGCGGCTGCCTGACTGAATCCGGCGGCGCCCATGAAGAAGACTGCCGAACCCTCCCGAACGCCGAGATCCATGATCGTGACGGAGGGAATCAGATACTTTCCATAAAACGTCATTGCCGAGCCGCCGTACGTCGCACCGAACTTTGCCGTGGTGTCGAACGCAAAAATTAAAAACACGAACTGGGTGATAAAGACGGCATATCGGAGGGTGGCCAGACCCAGATAAGGTCCGACATGTTGAGGTTGAACACGCTTCAGGAATCGAACGGGTTCAAGCACGCCGGGCCTGCGGATCCACCGGGATAGTATTCGATGGGAAGACTCGGGTTTTATCAGCACGTAGGCCAACAACGGTACGCTTACGGCCCCAGCCAGCACGATGAGGGTCCAGATTTCCCACTGACCCGAGCCCCCGGTGGCTGCAAAGACCGTTACGGCCACAAGTCCGATGCCAACACCAACGAGCATGTCGATTAGCCGCTGGAACATGACAAGCGCGCTGAGCTCCCATTTATTGGCATACTGATGATAAAATGACCGCCCGGCGAGCTCTCCGATCCGTCCTGGAGTCAGGAAACCAATCGCGTAGCCGGTGAGTAACGCTGCGAAGTTGGTGCGACGTGAATCCGGCGTCATGACCAGTCCGGTGATCCGCCTCCAGAGAGTCCCCTCGATGAATAAGTTCAGCGGAAGAAGTGACACGGCCGCCGCGATCCAGTACAACTGCGCTTCCGCCGCGGTCGACATGATCACGTCGAAGTCGACGAGATAGACCAGGTAGCCCAGCACGCCTGCAGCCAATAGCCATTTGACGGCGAGGGAAAGTCGCGATCGGGTCACAACAGGCGCAAGGGTGGGTTTGACTTCCAAGAAAACATATCAAGGTCGGCATACTCGACGCCAACTGCGTTGAATTATCAAAAAAATGAGCCTGGGCAATGGTTCACGCGGGTCGAATCGCAGGCCATGGGTTCCACGAGTCACTTCGCGCGGCTATATTCCCCCGTCTTTCGAGTCTCAATCTGAAAAGATGCGCGTTCTAATCGTTGGAAGTGGTGGACGCGAGCACGCCATCGGAGTTGCTCTGGCGTCAAGCTCTCGTCAACCTGAACTGTATTTCGCACCAGGCAATGCCGGCACGCAGACGATTGGAACGAATGTGGAGGTTCCCATCGACGCAGTCGGGTCTCTATTACACTTCGCTCTGACTCAGAAGATAGACCTTACCATCGTGGGGCCCGAGATTCCTCTTGTAGCGGGAATCGTAGATCGATTTCAGGCTCAGGGTCTGGCTATCGTAGGTCCTTCGGCGGCTGCCGCCAGGCTCGAAGGTAGCAAAGCCTTTGCGAAGGCATTCATGGACCGCCATGGTATTCCAACGGCCCGCCACCGGACGTTCAATCGAAAAGAATACGATCTGGCGTACGCCTACCTGGTCGAATGTGGAGCACCAATCGTGCTGAAGGCCAGTGGTCTGGCCGCCGGGAAAGGTGCCATCGTGTGCGGGAGCGAAGCCGAGGCGCAGCACGCACTCAATGCCGTTCTCCGGGATGATACCTTCGGCGATGCGGGTAATGAGCTCGTAGTCGAAGACTTCATGGAGGGAGAGGAGGCGAGCGTCTTCGTGTTCACGGATGGGAAGACGCATCAGACGCTGCTTCCGGCACAGGACCACAAGCGTG
>CBFGXY010000045.1:0-9626 GCA_965652945.1 uncultured bacterium | reverse complement strand
GTACAATATGAAAGAAAAAGAGGACAGATTTCCCGGAGCGCTGATGTTACTTTACACTTTCTGCTGACTCGGCCGGACAACCGCATCACAGGTGATTCCACCTGTCACCGGTCGTTCGATGACACGGTGGATAGGCGCGCGCTGCCCGCTCTCGAGGACGATGCCTATCCCGAATCCAAGGGGCGACGGCCGGAAGCATCCTGGCGACGTCGGTACCTCGAGCCGGTAATAATGGCGGGAGCAACGGCAGTCACCGTACTCCTATTCTTCTCGCTCCGCAGCAAGCGTGCCGGCAGTGAGTAGTGCAGACCTATACGCCCTCGGGTGCTCGATGCACACGTCGATATCTTTGATCACAGCTATTGTACTGCTGATCGCGTTCGCAGGCTGTGCAACACCGATGCCGCCCACTGGCGGACCGCCTGATCGGACTCCGCCCGAAATCATTTCGATGTCGCCTGAGTCGGGCAGCGTAAACGTCGATGGACGTACCGTGCACATCGAATTCTCGAAATGGGTGGATCAGCGGTCCTTCGAAAATGCTCTTGACGTAACACCGGAGCCACAGGGCAATATCGATTTTCGCTGGCGCCGGAAAAGTGTCGAGATCACGTTTCCGGAAGCCCTGATGCCCAATACCACCTACGTGCTGACAATTGGCACGGATTTTCGCGATTACGGAGGCAACCGACTCGCAGCTCCAGTTACGGTAGCCTTTTCGACGGGACCGACGATCAATAAAGGCCGGATCACGGGCCTGGTGCTCAAACCGGAGCGTGGAAATCCGATTGCTGAGATCGATGTCTATGCCTACCGCCGCGGATCACTGCCCCGCCCCGACTCTCTTCCTGCCCGTCCCTCTTACCGTACCCAGACGGGAAATGACGGGCGATTTTCGTTTGAGTATTTGAGTGAGGAGCCTTTTTTCATCCTCGCCCTTGCCGATGCCAATCGCAACTACAGGGTTGATCCGGGTGAGGCCTTCGCCGTCCCGCCCCTAATGTGGATCGTGGCTGATTCTGCAGGGACAGGCGCCACAGATCCGTGGATCGCAGCGCCTCAGGATCTCGATCCGCCGGAAGTGACGCGGGTGCGGGCTCTGTCGAATCGGCGCCTGGAGGTTCGATATAACGAGTCTGTCCCGACACTGGACCGTAGCCCCGCCTCGTGGACGATAAGGGATTCCACGCGCAGATCCCCGACAGAAACCTCAACGATTTACGGTCTCGACTCCGATCCCAGAAGTGTTTTTGTGGAATTGATGCAACCTCTGCCGGCCGGAACTCACATCATCACAACCGGAGAGGTTGCCGATTCAAGTGGGAACGTGGCGCCCCGGACGGAACACGAGTTCGTTGCCTCCGCGGCTCAGGATACCACCACGCTGAGGTTTCTGGGATTCGTTCCCGATTCAACTGTGGCCGTGGATGGTTACGTAGAACTTGATCCGGACCAATTGCCGGGGGTCAGATTTTCACTTCCTCCGTCCCTCGATCAGATCCGGTCCTTATTCTCGGTTTCCGATTCCGACGGACCGCGCTTGATTGCCAACGCCCTTTCCGAAAATGGAACTACACTCGGACTACTGCTGGATCCTCCGCTTGCCCCCGGTGATTCGGTCTCCATCCAATTGCTTACCACCGATCCGCCCGTGCAGCAAAACTAGCGGATGATTTCACCATCCGAGACGGGGGAAATTAGCGGAACAGTAGCTGGAATGGATACGATTTCCGCTTCCGTCCACATCGAGCTTTACGAGATGGAAGCTGATGAACCGTACCGAAGTATTACTGCCGATGAAGATGGGGCGTTCATGTTTACCGATATACCGGGCGGATCCTACCGCTTGAGATTCTTCGTAGATCACGACGGATCGGGATCATGGACGGGCGGACAACTCTATCCCTTCAGACACGCAGAACCGGTCTCCTGGAGGACTGATGAGATAACCGTTCGCCCTCGTTGGGAGACCGCACTACCCGAGCCATTGTCCTTTTCGATCGATCGACCGCTACCGGAAGGTATCGAGGAGCCTGAGCCATGAACATCTCGTTCCAAACTGTGCACCTCGGTTCGAACGGGATGCTTCCTGTCCTTACGTCCGATTCCATGAGGGAAGCCGACCGGATAACGGTCGAGGATTATGGGATCAGCGTGCAGACGCTCATGGAGCTTGCGGGCCGTGCATGTGCTGAGAGCGCGCTGCGAATGCTGGAAGACTCGGGCGGGGTCCACGTTTCCATCGTGTGCGGGAAGGGCAACAACGGTGGCGATGGCTACGCTGCTGCCCGCATTCTTGCTCTTCATGGGAAGGATGTGGACGTGTTCTCAGTCGCCTCCGCGGATGACCTATCGCCGGAGGCTGCGCATCAGTATCGGCTGTTGAAGCGTCTGGCGAAACGACATTCCAGACTGCGCCTTCTCTCAATTGATGATCCGTCCACACTCGGACTTCACCCCACGGATCTCTGGGTCGATGCCATCCTCGGCACAGGCGTCACGAACCAGGTTCGGAGTCGCCACCACGCGATCATCGAATCGATATCTGAATCACGCGCACGCGTCTTATCTGTGGACATCCCCTCTGGCCTGCATGCAGAAGAGGGCATAATTCTGGGAGCGGCGATAAAGGCCGATGTGACGGTTATCATGGGAGCACTCAAAATCGGAATGCTTCGCAACGCTGGGCCGGCACAAACCGGACGAGTTGAGGTCGCAGAAATCGGCATTCCAGTCGATATACTGGAGCGTGGAGCTGCGGCTTTTCTGACCACGGACCATGCCGTTCGGAACTGGCTTCCCATTCGGCCCCGAGATGCCCATAAGTATAGTGCGGGCATGACGCTCGTTATAGGTGGATCTGTGGGGATGACGGGTGCAGTGGTGATGTCTGCCCAGGCTGCTGCACGGGCCGGGGCGGGATACGTCGCGGTGGCCACTCCTCGGGACGCCCAGCAAGTCGTGGCGAGTCATCTCGTAGCCGAGACCACGATCGGCCTCGATCAGGCGGGGGACGGTGGAATCCTGCTCGAATCGGCCCTTACTGATCTGGAACCATGGCTGAGAAAAGCTGACTCTGTCGTGATCGGGCCCGGCCTGGGACGCGCTCAAAGCACCATCGATTTCGTATTGAATCTGCTACCACGGCTGAACGTCCCGACTGTCATAGATGCGGATGCGCTCTTTGCTCTGTCGACAGCTCCTGATGCCTTGAGATCGATGCGTTCGGAGGATTTTTTGTTAACGCCTCACATGGGTGAATTCGAGCGTCTAATCGGCAAGGAATTTGATCTGAACGATTCTGCAGGTCTGGCAGAAGATTTCGTTGGGACTACCGGCTGCACGCTAATATTAAAAGGTACCCCGACTCTGGTAGTCACCCCGGGCGATCCGACGGTGTTCTCAGGAACGGGGAATCCAGCTCTGGCAACCGCCGGAACGGGTGACGTATTGAGCGGTTTGTGCGGCGCGTTGCTGGCTTCCGGGCTGAGCCCGTCTGTTGCCGGCGCAGCCGCAGTCCATATAGGCGGAGCCGTTGCAGATACATATACCGAGAAGAACTATGGCTCTGCTATGATCGCAACGGACATGGTTCGCCTGCTGCCGGAAGTCTTGCATAATCGTTTTGTACCCATGTAGTAGTATGCGAAATTTACTGGCTGTCTTCTGGACGGTCGTCATCATGATCGGTCTTGGAATCCCTGTCTCAGGAATTGGCGACCTCGGGATCGAAGGGATTGACAAAGTTATTCACTTCGGTCTATTCGGCGTTTTTGGGTTTCTCTGGATGACGGCGCTCGACCGACCTATCGGTCGGAGGACGGCCATAGTATTCTCGATCGGACTCTGTTTTGCCCTGGGCACGGAAATTCTTCAGGCCACTCTGCCCGTCGAACGGTCAGGCGACCCGGCAGACGTGGTAGCGGATGCGCTCGGATTGGTCGCAGGAATTATATTTTATCGCTTCCTGCATCAACATCTGCTCGCTACGACAACCACATGAGCAACTTTCGATGAACGCCTGGGTCTTAATCACTAGAACACCTTCATAATGATTGGGACGACCGGCTCACGTTCGATTCGAAACACAACCGTCCGTTTCCCGGTTAGACTAATTGTTGGACGAGGAATCCCGCGGCTTTACCGTTGGATTTAAAGAAACCTGGCGCGTAATATGCGTTCTTACTTTAGACGCGCCAACTAACAGCCCCAAAACCGCGCAACCCTGTAACCATGGCAATCCGTAAGTCAGACAAGGCCGATTTGAGGAGTCGCTATCCGATCTATATACAGATTGGTTTGATAGCTACTCTCGCGCTGCTGATTTTTGCTTTCAAGGTGGACTGGCAGCCTGGCTCTGAGTTCGAAATTGTAGAGCAGGAGCAGGAGATCGTCCAGATGGAAGAAATTCAGCAGACGCAGCAGATCGAACAGCCGCCGCCACCGCCCAGACCTCCCATCCCGGTAGAGGTCCCTAACGACGAGATTCTGGAAGACGACTTCCTTCTGGATCTTGACGCATCACTCGATTTAGATGCGCCGATTTCTCAGCCGCCCCCTCCGCCCCCGGCAGAAGAAGAGGAGGTTGTGGAAGAGCCGGAGATCTTCGTGATCGTTGAAGACATGCCGGAACTCATCGGAGGGCTGGCCGCGATCCAGAGCAATATCCGATATCCGGAAATCGCTCGTAAGGCCGGAGTAGAAGGACGCGTCTTCGTTCAGTTCGTGGTTGACGAGCAAGGCAACGTTGTCGACCCGGTTGTTACGCGCGGACTCGGTGCTGGTCTCGACGAGGAAGCTATCCGTGCCGTGAGCCAGGCGAAATTCACGCCCGGTAAGCAGCGTGGCCAGCCGGTACGCGTAAGAATGTCGCTGCCGATCACCTTCCGCCTGAGATAAATAGCTCGAACCTCTAAACGTAGGTTTATGCCCTGTTACTTCGGTGACAGGGCATTTTTTATTGCCTCCCTCGTGAGTCGGTGGACACCACCGTCGTTGGTTCCGACCAGCACTTCCGAGGTAAGGTGGACGAAGAGGCCGTGATCCAACACGCCCGGCATAGTCGAGATCTCAGTACCAAGCTCGCGAGGCTGATCAATCCCATCGAATTTCGCATCTATGATCCAGAACCCCTGATCCGTAACCACTGGGCCATCTTTACGCTCTCCCATGCGCAACTCCGGCCGGGCGCCGAGGTCCTCCAATCTGCGCTTGATAGGATAAGCCGCCATCGGAAGCACCTCGATTGGGAGCGGCATGCGCGTGCCCAGACGTTCGACCAGCTTGGTCTCATCCACGAGCACAACAAATTGCCGCGCAAGAGAGGCAACGACCTTCTCACGCGTGTGAGCACCTCCGCGGCCTTTGATCAGATTAAGATCAGAATCCACTTCGTCCGCTCCATCAAGCGCCACGTCGATCTGCCGGATATCTCGCAGACTCGTCAGCGAAATGCCGTTCTCTTCAGCCAGGATTTCAGCGGCGAACGATGTCGGAACACCGCGAATATCCAGTCCTTCCTTTACTCGTCTGCCGAGTTCTTCGATCGCATGTGCCGTAGTCGACCCTGTTCCAAGGCCAACCACCATACCGTCCTCGACGAGACCGGCGGCAGCAATTCCAACGGCGCGTTTGGCCGCATCAAGTGTCATGTTTCTGGTGTTATTCAGCCAAGAGTATCCGGTCCCTATTACTCGTAGCGGAGCGAGTCGATCGGATCAAGCCGTGCCGCGCGCGCGGCAGGATATCCTCCGAAAACGAGCGCGATAATGGTAACCATAATGACGGCCGTCAGCGCCCATCCCCATGGAATGGCGCCGGAGATGTCGAAAGCAACTGCCGTGTAGTTTCCGACGAGTACACCCAGGAGAATTCCAAGGGCACCGCCGAACTGGCAGAGAAAGAACGCTTCCAACAGAAACTGTCGCAGAATATCACGGCGTCGTGCTCCGACGGACTTCCGAATGCCGATCTCTCGCGTTCGTTCGGTCACGGAAACGAGCATGATGTTCATGATACCAATTCCCGCCGCCAGAAGGGCAATTAGACCTATTCCTGCGCCGCCAACCGTCAGTGCACCAGTGAACGCGTCGAAAATCGCACGCATCGAGTCGTTCGTCTCAACCTCGAAGTCGTTGGGTTCGCCCGGTGGAACCTTTCGGATGGTACGCATCCTCCCGATTGCTTCCTCCATCGCCGGACCAAGTCGGTCGATGCCCGTGGTGCGGATACTCACCGACGACAGATCCCGATTGGCGCCCCCATATGACGCAAATGCAGTGGTGATGGGCACGTAGACACGGTCGTCCATATTCATGCCCAGGAAGTTTCCCTTGGCAGCGAGCACGCCGACCACCTGATATCGCCGCCCTTTCATTGTGATCGGCTTGCCGATCGGAGTCTCATTCGGAAAGAGCTCCTCCGCAATGGCCGCGCCCAGAAGCGCGAAGGGACGTCCATACTGGATGTCCTGATCATTGAATCCACGACCGATTTCGATCTCGTAGGAAAAGTTCTCGAGAAAGTTGTCGTCCGTTCCGATGAGTCCCATTCCGGGCTCCGTTTCACGGTCCTCATACCGCACGGCGCCCCGATCGAAAAACTCCTGTACACTGATGGCGACGGGCTCCTGCATGGTTTGTTGGAGCCGCTGCACCTGGTCGTAGGTAACGTGGCGCCTGGCCCGGAAACCTCCACCATTGATCTGAACGGGAGGATATCGGGTGATAGTGAATGTGTTCGAGCCCAGCATCGACATGCGTTCCTTGAAATACACATCGATGACGGTTACGGCCGTTACGGAAGTGATGATCGCAAACACACCGATCACCATTCCAAGCAACGTCAGAAACGTCCTCATCCGGTTGGCCCGAAGCGAATCGATTGCTGCCCGCAGCGCCTCCAGAACACTCATCGTTATTCGTACCTCAACGATTCGATGGGCTCGGATTTAGCGGCCGACCATGCCGGCGCCAGCCCGAATACGATTCCGATTCCAACACAAATCCCAAAGGCCATCATCACCGTCGATACGGGCAGATAGGTGGATACGACCGTGTTGATCAAGGCGGCCAGAATGAATGATATGCCTATACCGATGACGCCGCCGATAAGACATACGATGACCGCTTCTACCAGAAACTGTATGAGAATAGTGCTCCGGCGGGCGCCCACTGCCTTCCGAAGTCCGATCTCCCGCGTCCGTTCCTTCACCGAGACGTACATGATGTTCATGACACCGATGCCACCAACCAGCAGCGACAGCGCGGTTAGAAAAATGCCGATACCATAGATCGCCAGCTTTATCGGAGCCAGCTGAGCACGAAGACTTGCCTGTTGATTGATATCGAAGTCGTTGGATTGCATGGCATCGATCCCGCGTGCCGTCCGCATGATGCCTGTTAGTTCATCCTCAGCCAGATCAACATGATCCGTAGAGAGCGCCTTCACCTGAATTGTGACACTTCTGCGCTCGAGACCGAAGAGCTTCGCAAACGTCGAAATCGGAATGCGTACCTGGTTATCCTGGGAGCCTCCTCCTTCGGCGCCGGTCCCTTTACGAGCCATGACGCCGATCACTTCGAAGCGGTGCGGTCCGAGACGTATATGCTTTCCAACTGCATTGCCCAGCGGAAACAGCTCCTCTGCGATTCGAGCTCCAATGGTGGCCACGTTTCGAGCCGACCGTGATTCGAGCTCGCTGTAGAACCTTCCATCCGACAGGTCGACCGGGTGGATGTATTCAAACCGCGGGGTAGATCCCTCTACGAGGACGCCTCGCAGCGTCGATGCGGTGGTGCTGGCACTCCGAACTGTTTGAACGACTGGCGCCGCGGCGGACGAATACCGAGCCTGGCGTTCGATGACCTCGGCCAACTCAGGACGTAAATTGGGCCGGTTGATATACTCCCACCACTTCGTACCCGGCCCCGCCACCCACGGCCACTTGTCTACATATAGCACGTCGGTTCCAAGCTCCGACAGCGATGCTTCGAACTGCTGTTCGATGCCGTTTATCACCGTCACCATCGCTGTAACCGACGCGATGCCGATGATAATTCCGAGTGATGTAAGTATCGACCGGAGCTTGTTGACGCGAATCGTCAGACCCGCAATCCGAACTGCCTCCAGGAAATCTGAAAATATACGTGACAAGGGCCTATTGTAACGAGGTTGCTCTCCGCGGCTACGGCCGGAATATCTGAAGGTTGCGCTCGATTCGGTATGAACGATGTTTGTCTATCCGTGCAGCTTCTTTTCGAATCGAATCCGGTAATCCCGATAATTCGGATTGTAGTCGGCCCGGATCACTCTGAAACCTTCGTTCAGCGCAAGCACCGCCATCCCCGGATGGCGGTTCGGAAATGTATCGAACACAAATGTCTGGTACCCTTTTGCAGCGACGCGTTCCATCATATCGAAGAGCATTCGCCTGGCTATTCCCTGCCTCCTGTACTGTGGAAGGACCCCTCCCTTGGCACTGTAAAAAACGGATCCGTTCTCGCGGTATCCGATCTTGAAGCCCGCCGGCTGTTGATCTACTCGCGCCAGCAGTACCAGCAGATCTTCACGTGCGAACGAATTGATGATCCTCTCCTCTTCGAAGATGCGGCGATTCATTTCCGCTATGATCTCCATCCGGCTTCGCGGAAGAACCTCTATCGTCAGTAAGCTGTCGTCTACCGTAACACCGGATCGGAAAGACATCATTTAATCAGAAAGGAAGGCCGTCGTCGGGGCCTTCAGAAAGCTGCCGTGGAGAGTCCTGCAGGGTAATCGGTTCGGGAACGGTTTCGCGAACTAATTCCATAGGTTCGAGAAGATTATCGGGCACGTCGACGATGAATCGACTGACGTCTGCAAAATATTCTCCCGCAAACCGTCTGTGCTGCAGGATGGGGTAGGAAATAAACAGATCGTCTCGTGCTCGTGTCAAGGCAACATAAAGTAAACGCAGTTCCTCGTCGAGTTCGTCTGCGTCTTTCATTGCGTAACTCGAAGGGAGCACGCCCTCGAGCGCTCGTATTAGAAATACTGCATCAAACTCGAGGCCTTTCGCGGAGTGAATCGTTGAGAGCACCACTCCCCTCTCATCGTCAGAAACGGGCTCGGCATCCAATGCAGTCAACTCTACAGGATCGACCGCGAGGGCCGAAAGGAACTCAGACCGACTTCCGTAGGCAGCCGCAAGCCCTCCGAAATGA
Source organism: uncultured bacterium (assembly GCA_965652945.1). Taxonomy (GTDB): domain Bacteria; phylum Bacteroidota; class Rhodothermia; order Rhodothermales; family CAZKDQ01; genus CAZKDQ01. The sequence goes on along the minus strand of CBFGXY010000045.1, from coordinate 423 downwards.
TCGAGATCCTGCTGCCGCTTCTGATAGTCTTCGAAGTAACGGTCTTTCAGTATCGGTTCGTAATAGGCCAGGATGATCTCAACCTGTTCCTGAACGCCGGTACCTTCCTTCCGAAGGGAACGAAGGACCTCGAAGAGCCGCCTGAGATCGTCGGCGTACCGGGGAGATATCGGGCGGTCCCGAATCTCGAAGGGCTCCTCGTCGCCCGATGTAGCCCATTCAATGATGTTAGCCGCCGTCTTGGGGCCAACGCCCCGTATCAATTGGAGCACCCTGTTCCAGGCCACCGCATCGAGCGGATTTTCAGCAACCTTCAGATGCGCCGCGACATCCTTCACATGCGCCGCTTCCGACAGCTTCATGCCGCCAAACTTGACGAAAGGGATGTTGCGCCTTGAAAGCTCGATCTCCAATTCAAATGAA
>CBFGXY010000044.1:0-9686 GCA_965652945.1 uncultured bacterium | reverse complement strand
CACCGCCAAAATCCTTGAAGAGGACACGCAGGACGGGATGCTCGGATCGGTTTTCGCGAAGGTACTCGTACGGATCCACGACGGGCCCGGTTTCGTCAAGCTCTACGGTCGTGAGTGACGCGTCGAGTTCGAACTCGACGTGCTCAACAGGGTGTGTGCACAAGGCCTGGATGCGCCGTATAAGGTCGTCGGCGTCGGCCTTAAGAGCACTTGCGCAGAGATCGTTCGGGACGGCGATCGTCAGTACGGCGTTACGCAGATTCCTGGGGACTGCCTGTCTGATCATGGCGCTGTATCGCGGCCGATCCGATGTTTGTTCGATGACTTCCGTCCAGACTGAACGTAAATCCACTTCAGTCATCGCGGGCGATGGCGGGTCGGCTACGATCGATGAGCCGTCACCGCTGTGTGGTTCTACGTTACTGTTCGGCTGATTCCCTCCGCCTCTGTTGATCCTGAGGGCAGGCTTGTTGAAAACCTTAGACCGTACATCGAGCGAGCTTTCAGAGGTGCGAGCCTCCTGTCGTGAAGGCGATGCGGCCGGGCTCGGATCAGGCGCAGGTTGCGGTCGGGTGGGAGGGGCCGGCACCGCACTTCCACCATCGTCATCACCTCTGTTTCGGGGTTGAGCCTGAGGAGTCGAAGCGGGTTTCGCCGCGGGCGGATTGGCCTGAGAGGCAGCCGTCTTCGGCAGCGAATCGAGCCGATCGAGGATCGTCCGTAGATCCTCCGTACGCGTCAAAGATGCCATCTTGAGCAGCGCAAGCTCTACTTTCAGACGCGCCTGGAGACTGGTGCGAAGTGTCGAAGCCGTGTCCGAGACAATCGAAAGCAGTCTCAGCAGATCCGTTTCCCGGAAATGCGCCGATTCCTCGAGGTAGCGGCGCTGCATCGCCTCGGTAGCCTCAATAAGCGCGGCCTCACCGGTGGTCACACCCACCAGCAGGTTCCGAATGTGCTCGGCCAGTCCACCAAGGAATTCCTGCGGATCATGCCCTGCCCGCACGATACGATCGACCAGTTCGAGCATTGCTCCGGAGTCCCCGTTACGCACGTTCGTGGTGACTTCGAAGTAATGGTCGACATCCACCACGCCGAGCGCTTGAGCGAGTTCTGCGTATTTCAGATCCGTCCCGCACAGCGACACGGCCTGATCAAAAACCGAGAGAGAGTCTCTCAGTGCGCCGTCCCCTTTGCGTGCGATGAGCATGAGCGAGGCGTCGTCGGCCGTAATCCCTTCATTTTCGCAGATCGACTTGAGCCTGGAGACGATATCCGGCACCGGGATCCGCCGGAAGTCGAATCGCTGACAACGCGAAAGTATCGTAGGCAGAACCTTATGCGGTTCGGTCGTGGCGAAGATGAAAAGGACATACGGAGGTGGCTCCTCGATCGTCTTCAACAGGGCGTTGAAGGCGGCGTTCGAGAGCATGTGCACCTCGTCCATAATGAAGACTTTCTTCCGACTTCCCTGCGGCGGAATTCGGATCGACTCGCGAAGCTCGCGGACGTCTTCCACCTTATTGTTGGAAGCTGCGTCCGTCTCGAAGATGGACATACTCCGACCTTCTTCGAACGACAGACACGACTCGCACCTGCGGCACGGTTCTGCGCCGTCTTTCCGGCTCTCCGGCGGAGCCGTACAGTTTATGGCCTTCGCCAGAATGCGTGCCGCCGTCGTCTTCCCAACACCCCGCGGACCGCTGAAGAGATATGCATGAGCCAGTCGATCCAACCGAATCGCATTCTTGAGCGTTTCGGTGACGTGCTCCTGGGCAATCAGATCGTCAAACGTCTGAGGACGGTACTTGCGGGCGGTTACCAGATAGCGTTGATCGGACATAAAAGCAGCAAGAAGTAATATCGGGTTCGATCAAAACGGTTCTTCCGGCATACGGTTCGCAGGAAGTGCCGATGGAGCGTCGGCATCGGCGCCAACCGTAGACACGGGCGTGGGACGAAAACAGTGGCGGCATCTCGGCTCATAGAATTCGCGCGCGCCGACAAGTACCTGTGTGTCCTCGGTCACAAGGCGCTGCGAATGATTGGCGGGTGCGCCGCACACAACGCAGACGGCATGAAGCTTGGTCACGTACTCGGCCACGGCCATCATCTGTGGCATGGGTTCAAACGGCTTGCCCGTGTAATCCTGATCAAGTCCCGCAACGATTACTCTCTGACCTTGCCTGGCAAGCTCCTGACATACGTCGACCAGATCCATATCGAAGAATTGACCCTCATCGATTCCCACCACATCCGCGCCATCTGCGAGCAGCAGTATTTGTGACGCTGTGCTGACCGGATGCGATGCCAGTTCATTTTCATCATGTGATACGACCGCTTCCTGACTGAACCGCGTATCCATCGATGGTTTGAAGATCTGGACCTTTTGCCGCGCGATGCGTGCGCGCTTCAGCCTACGGATCAACTCCTCCGTCTTTCCGCTGAACATCGATCCACAAATTACTTCAATCCATCCCGTGGGGCGGGAACGGTCGAAAACCAGAGGTTCCATCCGAAAATCAGCACCTGAATCTAAACGAGGGGAGTCCGCACCTCGGAGGATAAGAAATGCCCGCGTAAGGCGTCGACTGACGTGTCAGAATTTGCGGACGCGGTGGCGATCGATCCAGCCGGATCGCCCGTCCATAGTCTTCACAAAGAGGCGAGCCCCACGAAGTTCATGAACGTAGACGGTCTGTCCGCTCCGAATGGCACCAGACGTGGGGATGAGAGAATCATACTCTTCGAACACTACGGCCGGTCCACGGATAACCATCGCCTCGCGATCGGCGGCATCCAGCGCAGACATCAGAGGCGCGGCCAGAGTCAAGATGAGGCCACCGGTGATGAGAACCAGAGCGGTGGTTCTCTGGTGCGCCAGCAGAGCATATAGAACGGCGCCCGCCACGGCAAGAACACTGCCGGCGATCCACAACCAGATTGGGGCGATCGGCAGGCCTGAGGCATCCTCATGTGGAGCGGGCAACATGAGCCGCTCGCGAACCATGTGGACGGGCTGATGAGCTACTGTCCGGGTTACCGGATCCCGCTGGGCGCGTGTCAGAAAATACAGCGCCTCACCATCCTGGCCAAGGTGAGCAAGTGTGAGTCCGAGATTGAAATCGAGTTGCGGGCTTCTGCTTCCCGCACGTTCGACCTGGCGATACATCGTCGATGCATCGTGATACCGGCCTTCCTCAAATGCCTTGTTAGCGAGACTGAACAACGAGTCGGCCGCCGACGCGCTCACGCTTTCAGACAGGCAGAAAGCACTTATCACGAATATGAGAATCGCGACCCGCATTAATCGCTCGAGCGAAGTGATTCTCGAATCGCTATCGAGAGAGACGACAGCAGGCGCTGGAGCACCCGATGCTCCGCGTCGCTGCCCGGTGGATGAAACCGTGCCTCTTCCACAATCAATACACTGTTTCTGAGGGCTGCGTTCAGCGCCGAATCCTCCCTCTGCCGTAGCTCCGACAGCAGGCTCACAGACGAGGCTCGATCACGCTCGCCACCAGGACGGATCATATCAACCAGTAGTGCACGCGCTTCCCGGAAGGCCTTCCCCTGATCCTGTATGCGTGTGATTTTATCGAGTCGCTCCTTCCATGAGAGAACGACTTTTCGGGATGCATCGGCTGCTGCTGCCACCTGGCGGCGTCCGCGAGAGCGGCGTATCGCGGGGATGATCAACCATGCCAGGAGTGCAGCGGCACCGGGCGCGTACGCCCATGGTTGCCGGTGCAAAGGAGGCGAAGGATGCGTCCACGTGGCCGTCGTCAGGACGCCATTCGACCCGGTACCGGCGTGGTCGAGGCGGTCGTTCCGAAGATCCGACGGAAGCACCTCTACCAGAATTTCGGGCGACTCGAACTCGCGGTACATCTCAGATTTCGGATCGAAATAGGAAAACGACAGTGGCGTGAGCGTATGCGTGCCGGATTCCTGAGGGATCAGTACGTAGTCGAATGACTTGCGGCCTCGATATGCATCTCCGCCGCGATCAACGGTCTCCGCAGTACGTGGGGCAATGAGCTCGAATCCTCGAATATCGGGCGCGGGCGGCGGCGTGATCATAGGGATATTGCCGGTGCCGCTAATCTCGATCTGTCTCGACACCGGATCGCCGGGTCTGACGGGGGATGGTGTAGTGCGGCTTCGGACCTCAAACTGACCGACGGCTCCCGTGAACGACTGGGGAGGATTTTCGGGGAGCGGGCGGACGTCGATCGCCACTTCCGGAGACTGCAGCTCGAGATTTCGGAATCGATTTCGATAGGCAAAAAACGCATCGAGCAAATCGGTACCGTGACGCGGCCGCGCTTCCGTCTCAATTTTCAGAGGGTGAATAGAGAGCCTCCCGGAGCGGGTCGGAAACATCGCGACGCGTTTCAGAACGATCGTTTGATAGGGCAGACCGTTAACGATTTCTCGATCGGGGATGGGGCGCAGGTCGACCTCGAGTTCCTCGCGCCAGAAACCCGGAGCATCCCATGAACCTGCCAGACGACTCTGACGCAGCTGTATGCCCTCGCGGAAATAGAGCTTGTACTCGATGACAATCTGCTCGTTGACGAACGCTCTCCGTTTCTCGGCTACAGCCCGGATAAATATATCGTCGTCGCTGAAGGCCGAGTCTCCAGCGCTCGTAATCCCCTCCTTTCGACGCTGGGCCTGATCGACAACAGTTATTCGAATGGGATCCGTCCTCGTCCGATAATCTCCGATCTCGATGTGGATCGGTTCGATTACGGCTATACCTGCTTCGACAGGGTGGTAAACCCATGAGTAGCGCAGAATACGCGAAATGTCTCCGTTAACGATGCGTATCTCGCTCGATGTAGAGGGAAATCGCTGCTGCGGCGCCAGTCCCCGTGTCTCGGGTACATCCGGAATATCCATCTGCTCATATTCTGCCCCTTCAATGGTGAGAGTCAGAACCAGGCGCTCCTGTGTACCGATCTCCGTCGCATTAACTGTAGCTTCGACGGTCGGCTGCGCGAGGGCAGGACTTAGGCCGCCGTCAGTCAATACGAGCACTATCCAGAGTAATACCGAAAGTCGTGCCACGTCCATCACCAGTCTTTTTCTACGTGGCGTGCACGATGTGGGGCCTGCTGAATTTCCCTGAGCAGACGTTCTTCTCCATGTTGTAGGGCGCCCAGAATCTGCTCTGCCTGTTCCTGGGTGAGTTCCTCCGGCTGCCCGTCGGATGGAGACTCGTCACTCTGCTGATCGTCTGCCTCCTCGGATTCAGACGGCTCGGGCAACGCATCTTCTTGCGGATCACCTTCGTCCTCCGGAGTCGTCGACTCCTCCTCCTCGTCATCTCCCTTCTCCGGCTCATCAGAGTCATTCTCATCCCCTTCACCGGCACTCTCTTCATCCTCATTCTGATCCGTCATGCCTTCATCCGATTCGCTTTCGGGCGGTACGCGGCGTCTGGCATATTCATAGTTGAAACGCGCGTCCTCATTATCCGGCTGCAGCCTCAGCGCTTCCTGGAAGAGATCCGCCGCTGCGCCGAAGTCCTCTGCTGCCAGCGCTGCGTTTCCGGCATTATAGGCGGCTCGAGCCGCCGCTTCAGGCGAGTATGCCGTTGCACCCGCGGCCTTAAAATGATCGAGTGCTTCGTCGGTGCGGCCGAGTCGGAAGAGGGCCGCACCCAGGTTGTGATGCAGCGCAAACTCGGATCCACCTCCAGCCGCATCCCCAAGGGCCGCCCTGTAATTTTCAGCAGCGCGCTCATAATCACCTTCCTCGAAAGCGCGATTGCCCTCTCGGCCGGACTTTCGACCATCGTTGACAGCGGAAAACAGCAGCAGTATCGATATGAGTACTAAACGCATCATCCGATTTCAGCATGCGGGTCCTTTCGGCGCATCCGAACGATTCCTTCCAGGGCGATGAGAATAAGTGCCAGCCCGAGTGGCCACTGATACCATTCGTCGTACTCATCAAACACGGCGGCCCCGATTTCGGTTCGCTGCAACCGGTCCAGGGCATCCGGGAAGCTTGTGAACGTATTAGTGGACCTGCCAATCTCGTAGTACCCATCCGGACCGCTGAGCGAGCGAAGCATCGCATCTTCGAGTCTCGTATGAACCACTTCGCCGCCACTATTCGTCCGATACTCGACTCGTCCGGATGCAGTTCGAACAGGAATTCGAGCTCCTTCACGTCCGCCGATACCCAGCGTAAATATTTCGATTCCCGAGTTTCTCAGGTCGCGGGTGATCGTACTTATCCCATCGACATGATTTTCTCCGTCTGAGGCGATCAGTAATACGCGTGAGCGGTCGGCAGCATCCTCAGACTGCGCAAAGGCCTGTTGCGCGACGGCGAGCATGGCCTGAAAATCTGTTCCCGGTGTCGGTATTTGATCGGACGAGGCGACGTCCAGAAACATCTGGAAGGCAGTTCGATCCGTCGTCAGGGGCATTTGGAGGAAGGCATCGCCTGCGAATGTAACCAGCGCCACGCGATCGCCTTCCAACTGATTAACCATCAGTTTCAGTTCGTGCCGTGCTCGATCGATCCGGCTGGGTGCGACGTCTTCTGCCATCATTGAAGCTGACACGTCCAGCGCGATTACCAGGTCGAGCCCCGTGCGAGAAACCTCACGGGGAGTCGATCCAAAGCGAGGTCCTGCCAGCGCGATGGTGGTCAGAATAAGTGCCGCCGTCATGAGAATCGAGCGGATACGGTTTCGCTGATCATCCGTCCGACCGGACAGTCTCTCTACAATTTCCTCTGTCGCGAATCGTCTCCGGTCGCGTCCTAACCAGATATGCGCGGCTATCCCTATGGCACCGACTGCGAGGACAATCGGCCAGAGAAAGTGTGCTGTCGGGTTAAGCCATTCCATCGCTATCAGGGCCAGATGCGGAAGACGGTGGAGCGAAGCAGGACGTCGAGCAGCATGAATCCGAGCGCCGGCCACAGCAGAAAAATGAATCGTTCACCATACGATGTGTAGGTGATTTCTTCGATCTCGGTTCGCTCCAGCTGATCGATCTCCCTGTAGACGGATCGGAGACCCGATTTGTCTGAGGCGAGGAAGAACTGTCCTCCTGTAGTTTCTGCGATGAATCGCAGCGACTCCTCGTCGATTTCGAGCGTTGCCGTCGAAACGCGATCGCGCAGGGGGGAGGCCGGTTGCTCGAGGACTGGTTCCGTTGTGCCCACTCCCACCGTATAGACGCGTACTCCGAGTGTCCGGGCCACCTGGGCAGCGGTCCGAGGGTCCACCTCCCCACGGTTGTTCTGCCCGTCGGTCAGAAGGATGACCACCTTTGCCTCGGCGTCACTTTCCTTTAACCGGTTGGTTGCGATGGCGAGCGCATTTCCGATTGCTGTGCCGTCTTCTACGACACCCATTTCAACCTCCATCAGCATTCTGAGGAGGAATGGGTAGTCGATGGTAAGGGGCACTTGCGTGAATGCTTTCCCTGCAAATACTATCAATCCTACTCGGTCGGAATGACGGTTTTGCACGAACTCCGCCGCAACATCCCGCGCGGCTTCGAAACGATTGGGGTGGAAGTCCCGCGCACGCATCGAAGTCGAGATATCGAGTACCAGCATAATGTCTATGCCTTCGGTCGATCGCTCGACGACCACATTGCGCTGTTGAGGACGAGCGAGTGCGATGATGCACAGCACGACTGCCACCAGTCTCAATATGTCGGGCAGGCGACGAAGGTGCACTCGCAGGGTCGGTTCTGCCGGGCGCACAAGGTGCAGGCTGCTATACCGCACGGCGGGAGGCCGTCCGCGATGAAACCGCCGCTCCAGCCAGATCGCAATCGGAATGAGGAGCAGTAGCAGAAGCCAGTATGGCTGGGCGAAAACCATCAGGAGCGATGCTCGATTCGGGCCTCAACAGCGTCGACGAGCCGCGGCAGGATCTCTCCGGCACGCCCATTGATCGAAGCACTCACGAAATTGCTGATTTCGCTCGGCTGCAGATTGATCTCCACGACGTGAGATCCTTCATCGAGGGCCAGCATGGGCAGACCGGCGGCGGGATACACAGCCGCGCTCGTACCGATGCTGAGAAAGACGTCTGCCGTTCGAGCCGCAAGCTCCGCGCGCTCATATTGATCCGGAGGAAGCATCTCTCCGAACCAGACGATATCCGGACGAATCAATCCGCTGCATCTGGTACACCTGGCAATTTCCTCGTCAGACGATGGCGGGTCGGCCGGCGTGTTGCAGTCGATGCAATAATTTCGGCTGATGTTGCCGTGGAGTTCCACGACGTTCTTACTTCCTGCCCTTTGGTGCAGGTTGTCGACTGCGTGACGCTGAGACGGGAGAAGAGCGCATCGTGGACCTAAACAGCAAGGAGGTTCGCGCCACCATTCGCAGGACTGCGGAATCTCACCGCAAGCGGACAGATCGTCTCATGCGGCGCCTCAATATCGATCATGCCGTCATTCGAACAGACGCGGACTATGTAGATCCGCTTGTGAAGCTATTCCGATCGCATCAGGTAGCACGCCGATGATTTTGCGAGGTCTGATGGCCACGTGCCTTGCCCTGCTCCTGGTCGTATCCGCACAGGCACAGCACGCTCAATTTTCGATCGATGCCGACACGGTTCGGGTCGGACAACCATTCGAGGCCGTTCTCATCGCCGTGTATCCGATGCATCTCGACTTGAAGGTGCCAACGTCGACGGTAGATGAGCCGGCGATGATCGGAGACTTCGAGCTTCGGCGCCTGAAAGATCGTTCGCGACATGCGACAGCTGAGGGGAGCGTTCATGACACGCTGCACTTTGAAGCCGTCACCTTCGCACTCGATACGGCCCGTGTAGCGGGAACCACGATTTATCTGGAAGGGCCGAGCGATACACTTACCGTGGCAGTCGAAGGCGATTGGACGCCCGTTGCATCGACCTATCGTGAAGGTGAAGAGCCTCGGGACCTGGCACCGATCGTGGGATTTCCCACCCCGCTCTGGCCGTGGATCCTGGCAGCCGCTATCGCGACGGGAATACTGGCATTATTGATCAGGCTAAGCCGCCGGCGCCCACCCGCGGTTCAGGATGAATCGGCTCATCCATACGAATCTCCATTGGAGGAAGCTCTTCGGCGCCTTCAAGCGCTCGCCGAGCACGCGACGCAGTCGGCTCCAGATCAAAAAGCCTACGCGATCGAACTCGTTGATCTACTTCGGACCTATCTGCACCGGCGAATGGATATGGCGAGTTTTGAACGCACTACGAGTGAGATCCTGAGAGATCTACGCCAGTCCGCACTCAAGTCGACCGATTTAGACGCCGTACGTCACATACTCACAGTATCCGATCGCATCAAGTTTGCGGGCGCCGAAGCCAGCGCAGCCCTGCTCGAGGAGACGCGAAGGACTTCTCGCGGATGGATCGAAGATGCGGAGAGAACGTTGCAACACGTCACTTCTGATGAATCAAAAGCATCTTCAGCAGCGCTTTGAATATTTCATCCGCCCTGAACGATCTGGCCGATCGAATCGCTTCTTCGAAGAGTGTTGCAGTGCTCACCGGTGCGGGCATAAGCGCAGAGAGTGGCATTGCCACGTTTCGGGACGCCGACGGACTGTGGCAGAAATTCAAACCGGAAGAACTGGCCAACGTCCGAGCGTTTCTTGACAACCCGGAGCTGGTACAGGGATGGTACCGCTATCGGCGGGAG
>CBFGXY010000043.1:0-9719 GCA_965652945.1 uncultured bacterium | reverse complement strand
CTTACGTACTCAAGCTCAGACGCTGCTTCAGACCACGCGGCGCCACCAGGGCGAGTAGTCAAGGATGAGCAAATAGGTAATAAAGAGGCCCCGGAGGTCGTGGAACTTGAGAGACACCGCCTTCGGGACCTTCTTGCGATACTCTCGCCACCGATCGCTCGCCTTCTCCACATTCGCCCGAATGGAGGCGTTTCCCTCACCATTGTCTAGCGGCGATCGGAGCACGAAATCCAGCGGCCCGGATACCTGATACTCGTCCCGCAGCTTCTCAAGCGTCCACTCCGCCCTCGGGTGCAACTCGATTCGCCTCGCCCGCTTGCCTTTCGGCATAAAGTCGATGCCGTCTCGCGACTGCTGCTTCGGCCGGACCTCGATCGTTCCCAGTTCCGGCCGGATATCCTGCCACTGCATGGCCGCGAGTTCGTCGCGACGAAGCCCGGTCGAAATGGCGAGCTCGAACACTGGCTCGACCCAGATGATGTCCTTCGGGTTGGCGAGATACTTCAGCTTCTGCTTGTAGTCCCGTCTCAGCGCCTCCAGAACCGCCTCATATCCTTCCGGCGATAGAAACTGCTTCGACACCTCCCGCGGTCCCGATGGTTTTTGAACACGTTCGAAGGGATTCTGCTTTTCATCCAGGTACTGAACATCGACGCACCAGTTGAAAAAGGCTCGCAGTTGTCGCCAGTAGCTCTGCCTGCTCGCAGGGCTTTTGAGGGTGGGCGAATCTATGACGGCCACGATATCATCCGAACGAACATGGCTCAGCCTCGCATGCGGATTTGTGATCTGTCCCTCCAGCAAGCCGAGGACTCCGCTGTAGCTCCGCTGCGTATTCGCCTGCTCGCTATACCGTTCGAACACTGGCTCGACCCAGATGATGTCCTTCGGGTTGGCGAGATACTTCAGCTTCTGCTTGTAGTCCCGTCTCAGCGCCTCCAGAACCGCCTCATATCCTTCCGGCGATAGAAACTGCTTCGACACCTCCCGCGGTCCCGATGGTTTTTGAACACGTTCGAAGGGATTCTGCTTTTCATCCAGGTACTGAACATCGACGCACCAGTTGAAAAAGGCTCGCAGTTGTCGCCAGTAGCTCTGCCTGCTCGCAGGGCTTTTGAGGGTGGGCGAATCTATGACGGCCACGATATCATCCGAACGAACATGGCTCAGCCTCGCATGCGGATTTGTGATCTGTCCCTCCAGCAAGCCGAGGACTCCGCTGTAGCTCCGCTGCGTATTCGCCTGCTCGCTATACCGTTCGAGAAATGTCTCCTTAGCTTCGACGAATAGCGGGTTTTGACTCTCATCCCAAGGGTTATAAGTACCGCGGATATATGGAAGGCGGTACTCGGCGGAGAACTTCTCATGTACCTCCCGTGGGATCCACTTTCCACCTTCGAAGACGAAATCCTGTGGCCTGGCCGGCACCTCGTCGTCGCGCAGTACATTTGAGCTGATACCGAGAGAAATCGACCTTGTCCGATCTTGGTGGCGAAAGCGTACGAGCCAGAAACCGTCCCTTTTACGGTGAATCAATGTGGGCGCTCTCCTTGTCTGGAGCCCTGGAGTAAAGCCATGGATACGCGCTTTCGATTTTGCCGCCATCATTTTTACGGTCATTTGTGATAACGGTCGAAAAATAGTGCAATACGACGGTCCCTCACAATCAGAAGGCCGAGGCAATGGATACGCATTGGATACGGGATACTCCCAAAAGTACCTGAAAGTAGCGGAAATCCGCCCGATCCGACCAAACCGCATAAACGCAAAAAAGCCCGAAACCAGCTTGTTGTCGCTGATTTCGGGCTCTTTTCAGTGCGTGCCCGGGAGGATTCGAACCCCCGACCTTCTGATCCGTAGTCAGACGCTCTATCCAGCTGAGCTACGGGCACATCACAGTTGCTGAAGTACGCAAGATAATGGCTGCGTACCGCGCCAGGCAAGTGAAAAGAGGACGAAAGGACATGGCCTCATTGTGCCTGCCACTTCTGTCCAACCGACGCGATACCAATCGGATCCCCGGCGTCCGCGCGCGTGACTCTGACCGAAAATCGACGACACGCATGCACCCGACCTCCGCGATCGAATCCAGTATCATGGGTGCCGAGGGATGAATCCTCCGACTCCGACTTCCCATGTCGATTCGGCAACCTCACGATCGACCACTTGGTGCTACGACACTTCAATCCATTAGATATCCGCATGAAAATGATCGTGAGAGGTCCGTCTAAAATCATATCAATTCCAATTCTGCTGCTCTCAATATGGAGCGCAGGGCATCAGGCACACGCGCAGTCCGGTTATATCGAAGCGAACGGCATAGACTACTACTATCAGATCCACGGGGAGGGAGAGCCGCTCTTGCTGCTGCACGGCGGGCTGGGATCGTTCGATATGTTCGATCCCATACTGCCCGCGCTGACTCGAAACCGACAGGTGATCGGTATCGATTTACATGGGCACGGACGAACGGAGTTGGGAGATCGTCCCATTGACCTGGTCGATATTGGAGACGATCTGGCCATCGTTCTCCGAGAGCTTAATTATGACGTGGTAGATGTGATGGGATATTCATTTGGAGGCGGAGCAGCGGTCCGACTTGCCATTCAGCATCCCGAACTCGTTCGGCGGCTCGCCCTGGTGTCTGTCGGATTTTCAACCGATGGCTTTTTCCCGGAAATCCGTGAGCAGCAGGCTCAGGTGGGAGCGGAGGCGTCGAAAATGATGAAGGACACCCCGATGTACACATCCTACGCCGCAATTGCGCCGGTGCCGGAGGATTTTCCTCGTCTACTGCAGGCGATGGGCGACCTGATGGCCACGCCATATGATTATTCGGAAGACGTGCAATCTTTGCAGATGCCGGTGATGCTGGTTTACGGCGACAGTGACATGTACCGGCCTGAGCATATGGTTGGGTTCTATCAGTTACTCGGTGGCGGACTCCGGGACGCGGGCTGGATGCGCGAACACATGTCGCAAAACCGGCTCGCAATTCTCCCTGGTCTGACACATTACGATATTTTCCTCGCACCCGAACTCGTCGCCACGGTTCTTCCATTTCTCAATGGTGAAGTCGAATCGCGCGAGTGGACGGGCCCGGACGACCAGTAAGAATCATTCTCTTTCCCTTCAGATGATCGTGGCCGATCTACCGGCTACGGTGGGAGGGAGCCGATACCGATAAGCCGGTGGCGGTGGCCCAATCTCAGGGTCACATGCGTTTTCCAGGTACGTACGTTACGACAACGTATCGCGCGGTCGTTCCGAAGCGCCAATTTCACCCCGTTCCATTTCTATCTTCTCCTTGCCTGCAATACAAGTCCGACGAGACATCATTCCGGCTTCTCATACTTCCTTTCAACGTCTTGAACCCTGATGCCCCTTGCTAGACCCTCTCGCTCGTAGTTGGGGCTGGCTCGCGTTGCGCGGCGTGGTAGCTATCATATTTGGGCTGCTCGCTCTGCTTTACCCGACGCTCACCCTCGCCATACTCATTCTACTTTTCGGAGCATTTGTCATTGCGGACGGCCTGATTACAGTCGCCTGGGCGCTGATGACCCGTCGTCGCCGGTCTCACTGGGCGATCCCGGTGATCAGCGGCGTGCTGTCGATCGCGATCGGGGTTGCGGCCTTTGTGCTAACGGAGATCACCGCCCTGGTACTGCTCTACCTGATTGCCGCGTGGGCAGTCGTAACGGGCACCGCTCAGATCGTGGTAGCCTTTCGGTTGCGCAAAGTGATCGAAGGCGAATGGATGCTCATCGTAGCCGGCCTGGTGGCAGTCATCTTTGGGGTGCTGCTGTTCGTATTCCCGGGAGCGGGTGCGCTGGCGATGGTGATCTGGATCGGCATCTTCATGCTCTTGATCGGAGCCCTGTTGATCGGTTTTTCTCTTCGCCTGCGGCGCTGGCAACGAGACCAACGTGAAAGGGGGATCGTCTGAGCGCGGGCCTCAACACCGACGTGACGTTCCACTGTCCATAAGATGGTGTCCAACCCACGTAGGATTATTGTTTCGACAACACCAAGGAGGACATAAAAATGGCTAGCGGATCCGAAGAATACGATTATATCGTGGTGGGCGCAGGAACGGCGGGTGCAATCGTCGCCACGCGGCTTACAGAGGACCCCAACACAACGGTACTTCTCCTTGAGGCGGGTCCCGAGGACCGCAGTTACTGGTCACGGATTCCACTGGGTTTCGCCAAGATTATCTTCGATGAGAAGTACATGTGGCGCAAACACATGACCGAACCTGAGCCACACCTCCACAATCGGTCCTTCCCGCTGCCGCACGGTAAGCTGATTGGTGGATCGAGCGCCATCAATGGACTCGTTCACGTGCGCGGACCGCGCTCCGATATGGACACCTGGGAGAAGATGGGGGCCGAGGGCTGGGGATTCGAAAGCGTACTGCCCTACTTCAAGAAGTATGAGAATTATGAAGGGGGGGATGACCGTTATCACGGACGGAGCGAACCCATTGGGATCGAGCCCGCGCGGTGGCCGAATCCACTTGCCGATGCCTTCATCGATGCGGCTACCCGGGTGCTGGGTGTTCCGCGCAATAGAGACTTCAACGGCGAGAGCGTAGAAGGTGCAGGATACTGGGTTCTGACTACGCATAGAGGCCACAGGACGTCTACCTCACGCATGTACATCCAACCAAACCGTAAACGCCCCAACCTGCACGTTTCACCCGAGTCCTTCGTGTCGCGTGTCAATTTCGATGGACGAGAAGCAACAGGGGTGACGTACGAAAGGGACGGGCAGATTCATCATCCCCGAGCACGCCGCGAGGTCATTCTGAGTGCCGGTACGATCCAGACCACCCAGCTTCTTCAACTCTCGGGTGTGGGGCCGGGTGAGCTGCTGCAGAAAGTTGGTGTCGATGTGGTTCTATGACTCGCCCGGTGTTGGTGAGAATCTTGCCGATCACATGCAGGCGGGGAGGAAATACTCGACGTCAAGTCCGTACACGTTTAATACGCAGGTCGGCAACGTATTCAAGCAGGGACTGGCGGGTATAAAGTTCTATCTTGGGACGAGCCGCCAGGGACCTCTCACGATCGGCGCTGCAATCGGGGGAGCATTCTTCCGCACACAACCCGACCTCGAGTGGCCGAACGTCCAGTTGCACCTGCTTCCGTTTATGCCAGGCCCGAAAGGGTACGATCTGGCGAAAGAATCTGGTTTTCGGATTGCAGGATATCAGTGCATCCCCAAGAGCCGGGGTTACCTGCGCATCAATTCGCTCGATCCAAGGGTGAATCCAAATATCCGTTTCAACCACCTGGAAGAGGAGGAGGATGTCCAGGTTATTCTCGCAGCCATGAAGATGGCCAAGAAGATCGCGGATGCGATGCCCAGGCACCTGAACATTCGCGAGGAGGGTCCCGGCGAGGCGGGAGAGACCAACGAAGGCCTGCTTGAATACATCCGCGAAAATGGGGACACGTCGTTCCATTTCTGTGGAACGGCCCGGATGGGGACGGATGATAGGGCAGTGGTCGACCCCCAACTTCGCGTTCGCGGCGTGAGTAAACTTCGGGTGATCGATGCCTCCGTAATGCCGACACCATCCTCGGGTAACATCCAGCCAGTCGTACACATGATCGGGGAAAAAGGCGCGGACCTCGTCAAAGCGGGATGAGAGACGGATCGTTCGATGCTGGACATTTCAATGGACCGCCCCGAGAGCATCCCAGAAGCCTTTGTGGAGTCTTGGAACCGGAAAGATGCAAAGGCCCTGGCTGGGATTTTCGATGAGGACGCGGAGTTTGTGAATGTCGTCGGACTCTGGTGGCACGACCGATCGGCCATCGAGCGGGCGCATGCCTATGGATTCGAGCGCATTTTCCCGGATTCGACGATGGGGCTCATTCGGACGAAGGTCAAGTATCTCGGCGAAGATGTAGCCGTGGTGCATGCACGGATGCGTCTGACGGGCCAATCGCGCATAGGGTCGGTGGATGCTCCCGCTCCTCGGACGAATATCTTCTCATTCGTTGTCCATCGCACGCCCACGGGGTGGAGCTGTGCCTCGGCCCATAACACCGATGTCGTGCCTGGCTCCGAGACGAACGTCATCGACGATTCCGGCAAGATGTCGTCGGTGGATTATCGAAAAGAAACAGGTGGTTAGCTTGAACCACTGAAGGCCCGATCAGAGGACGGATCGTTCAAGGGTGGGTGTGCTATAGCGTCTAAGACATCGCCTGCCATTCCCATCACACCGAAGGCAGAGCGCCGTCGCCGCTTCCAACTTGGCCCAGAGGCTCTTCAATCTGGTCATCATCCAGCCGCAATGCGGCTATCGTTCGATCGATGAAATCGATCGTGACGTGGTTCATCCTGATTTCTGAATCGAGATGCGAGAGGAGGTCGAGACGAATATCCTCGGCGGATAGCATCGAGGTAATGGGCCGTAACCGGTTCGTGGTTATATGCAGTTCGCTCACCGAAGCCGGAAGATAATCGGCAGCGACATCCTTACGGGCACGGGTTGACGTCCTTCCACCAAAAGCCGTCCGGCTTCTCTAACGTGCCAGTACGACTTTTCCAGACTTTAGTCCTCCGCTTGTCTTTAAGCTGAGCAGGTACACGCCATTAGGCAGGTGGCCGGCTTCGAACTCTACCTCATGACTACCCATTGTAACGTGGCCTTCGAACAATCGCGACACTTCTCTTCCCAGTAAGTCGTAGGCCGTCAACTGTACATAGCCGGCCTCCGATACCTCGAACGATATCCGAGTCGACCGCGAGAATGGGTTCGGATAGGGTTCGTGCAAACTGTAGTAGGAGGTCACAGAGGGATTGCGATCGCTGGACACGGAGACAGCGGTCACGGTAACCATGACCGCTGTGCTTGTGTAGCTTATCTCTACTTCCACATCCTCCGTTGTCACGATGCGATCGAAGACACCTTGAACCGACGCAGATGTAAGTACCAGATATTCTTGCCCGACTTCGGGGGTGTGGGTCGGACCGTGCTCGATACGTAGCGTCCCGCCGAGAACTATTCCTCCCGTGATCGTCGTTCCTATGTTCGTCTCATCAAGAGTGAAGTTCATCACTCCGTCTGGCCCCAGTACGGTTTCGTCTGCCGTCAGTGTGACTCCGTCCCCAGAAAGTACGAGCGTATCAACGACTACACCGTGTTGATCAACCGTCCGTGTTTTGTTTCCGCCACCTCCCACGTACAGGATCGGTGCATCGATCGTACCTCCTGCCGATTCGGCGTTTCCATAGCCGTACACTTCGATTCGGTCGGCTTCCACGAGGCCCCCGTTTGACACCTTCAGCTCACCGAAACCGCCGCGCCCGATCCAGATGCGCCGGGCGGTCAGGCGCGATCCGGCGCCGTCCACAAACACCCCGCCAACGCCTTCCGTACTTTCTAAGTGGCCGCCAATCCAGATCCGCCGGATCGTAGCCGTACTGCCGGACTTCAGCTGGATATTGCCGATGCCGTCCTGGCCCACCACGGCATCACTGTTCTGAAAAAAGCTGTGGTCCTCGAGAATGAACTGCCCCTGGCCAGAAAGCTCCTTCCCAAGCACCAGTAGCGACACTTCACCCTCCTCTCCCCCTCCACTCATTCCCACGTTACGCAGGTTCAGAGTGGCCTCGGCTCGCACCCCCACAGAAGCCGAATTCTGGAAGTGTAGCGATCCTACATTCTCCGCCGTTAGCGTGGCCGTTGACGATTCTTCCAGCGCCATCTGCAGCACATCGACTTCTACATGCCCGTGAGCAATCTCGACCGTGCCCGTTCCCTCGCCGCCGACCGTTAGCGTGTCAGTCGTGAAACGGCCGCCCATATCCATCACAAGCCGGCCAGTCGTCTCTGCCGATCCACCGAAGATTCCGCACGTTCGGCTTTCGACTTCGCCCGCGACGCTCACCAGCGCCTCACCGGTCTCCCCATCCGCTACGAGGCAGCCTGACCCGTTCTCGTCGCTATCGATTACCAGGCGGCCGTCGCTATCCACATTCAACACGGGTTCCTCGCCCGTTAAGACCACCGATTCGACGGCATCGATCGTACCGCCTGCCACATCCATGAAGGCCGACTTGATGATCGCTGAGGGCGCCGTACATCCCGATTTGAGCGCCCATGTATGGCCGTCAAGGTCAAGTGTCACGTTTGCACCGTTTTCGGCTTCTAGGCCATTACTCGCCGCGTCGTCGTCAAAGATTACAGTATATGTTCCGCTGGCGCCGAAATGCGCACTGCTCATCGAGTCGGGGACGGCATTGAGCGCCCAGTTCGCTGCGTCTGCGAACGTACCGCCCGTCGTATTCTCCCATAACCTCTTGCTGCCGCACAGCACCACACGCCACGAGCCGACAATTCCGGATTCAGATCGTCCGAGTCCCGCTATGATCCTGCCGTCGTCCGAAATGGCCACGGCTGACTCCAGCCTCCATCCCCGAAGGTCTGCCTGGTATTTTTCTACGAGTACTTCGTCGAGCCGGCGCATGCCTTCCTCTGCCGTCCAGATGAATGCGAATAGTGAATCTGTGCCCCATGCCTCGCCTACGACGACGGATCCATCGCCCGAGACATCGAGTACCGTACTTTTGTTGTAGCCCCCGTCGAGGAAACCCAGCCCCTGCATACCACCCGACGTCGACCAGCGAAACGCCTGCTCGCCGCTCTGACCCACGACAGTCGACCCATCCGCCGAGACGGCCGTGGCGCTGCTTTCGAGCGCACCGCTGAGAAATCCTAGGCCCTGCACGGTGTCTCCCGTCCAGCGTATGGCTTCCTCCCGACAGTCGTTGCGTCTATTCGAACCCACTGCCACAGAGCCGTCCCCTGATACGTCGTACGCGGCGCTCCCACGATAATGGCAATTAACGTTAAAGTCATCGGGAGGACTTGAGACCTGAAAGCCGTCCTCAAGTGACCACCGAAAGGCTTGATTGTTGGAAAAAAACGGGTTCGTACTATAACGCGCGGTACCCACAATGGTGCTACCATCTTCCGAGAGGGCCCGAAGCTGCGGGTTGTACAAATAATGGTATGAATCTGGAATGCTTCCGAAAACGTCTGACAGATAGCGTGTACCGTCCTCCTGTGTCCAAAAGAAAATGGCATTGTCCAGACTATAGTACCCGGCTACTACCGATCCGTCGCCGGAAATTGCCACCGGAGTGGCGTGGCCCAGAAACTGCCACCGCCCTTCAGACGATGACCAAATGGACATATTTTCCCCGTGAGTTCCGACGAGTACGGTTCCGCTCGCCGACATTGCGCGGATAGAAAAGTAGTCGAATGTGTCTAGCCGCGCCTGCCCCAGTACCGGCGTAGTAAGCAGGCCCAACATTGCGAATAGAAAAGGTCTTGATATTGTAACGGAATACCTGGGATGCCTATTCATTCTTTCTAACCGCCGGTTGAGTTTAAGGTCAATTTATCCGTCCGCACGAACCGTCATCAATGGTGTTTTCACCTGCATCACTCTGCTTATCGTAATATGCGATCGGTTGGGATCATCTGATCCTTCACGAGATGAACAGTCGCCGATATCAAGCTACTGAATCATGCTATATCGTTCGAAACAGAGCATCTATTAGAATCCGAAATCAATTATGGCCATGATTCCTGATCGACCGGAGCGTATCTCCGAAGCCTTTGTCGAGTCATGGAATAAGAAATATGCGAAGGCCCTGGCTGCGATTTTCGATAAGGACGCGGAGTTTGTGAA
>CBFGXY010000042.1:0-10013 GCA_965652945.1 uncultured bacterium | reverse complement strand
CCGCCCCACCCCCCCACGCGGCCGGCTTCCTCCAAGATCCCGTCATTGTAGATATAGACGGTGAGCAGGTATATTCGACGGAAGACATGCTCCGTCTCCTGGAGCTTGCATCCGAGGCTCAAGAACCAGCGCTAATCAATGTGAAACGGCGCTCCGGTCTGCACGGCTTTTATGAAGTCACATCTCGTATGTCCGAGTGAGCCGAAACCCCGGCCGCCCTACGCCCTTCTTTCTTTATGATTCGATATTTGACCGCCGGTGAATCACACGGCGAAGCGCTAATAGGTATTGTCGAAGGTGTTCCTGCCGGCGTGCCGGTTCTAAAAGATCAAATCGATCGACACCTCGCCCGGCGATGGCTGGGGCACGGAAGGGGTGGGCGAGCGAAAATAGAGCAGGATCGTATCCATATCGTCTCGGGTGTCAGGTTCGGTGCCGCCATGGGAAGTCCGATCGCGCTACGCCTCGAAAATGCTGCCTATCGGCGCGACAGGTCGGGATGGCCGGAAGTAATGTCGGTCGATCCGGTGGATCAGCCTTCAGAGCCCATTACACTTCCAAGACCGGGGCACGCGGACCTCACCGGGGTCCAGAAGTATGGATTCGATGATATCCGTCCGGTCATCGACCGTTCCAGCGCACGTGAGACGGCCATGCGCGTCGCTTGTTGCAGCATCGCTCGAATCATGCTGGAATCGCTGGGAATCCATATCGTGAGCCACGTTCTGAGTATCGGCGAGGTCGGGCTGGATTCCGACCAGGCTGCAGTCAGGAGGGACGAACTCCTCCAATCTGGAGCCCGAACGTTTCTGGATGAGGTCGATGGCAGCCCGGTGCGAATGATCGACAATAAGCTGAGTGCCCAGTGCATCGAGCACATCGAAGAAACCCGTAAGCGCGGCGATTCGCTCGGTGGCAGCTACGAAGTCGTCATACTTGGTGCACCCGCCGGCCTGGGATCGTACGTCCAATGGGACCGGCGGCTCGATGGACAGCTCGCTCAAGCCATTGTTTCAATCCAGGCGCAGAAGGCGGTAGAGATTGGTGATGGGGTGGCCAACGCGCGCCGACCTGGATCCGCCGTTCATGACGAGATCGTGGGTACCGGTCTGCGTGAAGGTCGATCGACGAACCGGGCAGGTGGCGTGGAAGGTGGAATGTCGAATGGCATGCCGATCGTAATCCGGGGATATATGAAACCCATCCCCACGCTGATCAAACCGCTGAATACGGTCGATATGAACAGCGGCACAAGTACACCCACCCGCTATGAGCGAAGTGACGTAACCAGCGTTCCCGCTGCTTCCACTGTGGCAGAAGCAGTTGTAGCACCCGTCATTGCCAATGCCATACTCGAGAAGTTCGGTGGCGACAGCTTCGAAGAGCTTCGTCGCAGATATGCGAGTGAAACTGGGGCAGAGGTACAGGATTGATCAGTATTTGTGCACACCGTTGCGCAGGTTTTGCGCCATGATTAAGGGTGGATTCGGCATCCTGTTTTATTGAAGCGATAATCTTAGTAAAATGAACCTGCCCGTGTCGTTACGTCTTGAGCAGCACTGAGGAGGTGAATGTGAAGGAATAAGTCGCTATTGAATGCGATATTGATGAGGTTGAATAAATAAATTATAGTTTAGTGGGGCTTTAGAAAATATGTCGGCAGTTTTCTTAAGAGGACCTGATGTCGTACTTCTGTAGTCATGCTTACGCTGGGCTTGCCTTTTGCAGTCCGGTAGGACTATGGAATCTGGATCATTCAGAAATGAATGCCGAGCATAGCCGTATCCGTGTTCGGCGGACTGAAGATGGAATCGTGCCGGTGTCGTCTTTCGGGCACCCCGAGGCGGTTCAGCCGTGCTGCCGGCAAACCGAGCACGTGAAATAATTCCAGTGCCGCGAGAGTTGAGATAACGGGACCACGATAACGGCTCGTTTTATCTACTTTATTCAATTCACAACAACGATTCGAAAACACTGAATGTCAGCCTTTGGAGATTCTGTATGCATTCTCGTCGCCGATGACGATCCCGACGATCGGCTTCTTACCCGCCGGGCCTTGAAAAAGAGCCGCGTTGCAAATCGAATCGAAGCGGTGGAGGATGGAGAGGAGCTCATGGATTATTTGAATCGCCGAGGTAAGTATCGCGATCCTGAGGTCTCTCCGCGGCCGGGACTCATCCTGCTGGACTTGAATATGCCCCGCATGGATGGTCGCGAAGCACTACAGGAAATTAAGTCAAATGCTCTCCTTCGCCGCATTCCCGTTGTTATATTGACGACATCGGAAGCTGAGCAGGACATCCTGAAGGCCTACGATCTTGGCGTCAACGCCTTCATCAGCAAACCGGTTACCTTCGAAGCCCTGGCGACGGCCATTCAGAAATTGGGAGAGTTCTGGTTTGAGATCGTCAAGCTTCCACCGGATAATTGAAATTCGCCGGTGTTTCCGGTATTCTGATGAAGAGTCTTCGTCCTTGAAGCAGTATCGAGGACCCGACCTGAGTCGTCGGCAGTCGGGATCACCTCCGATCATCCCGTGGGCTCACAAGTCATGTATAGGATGGACGAAAAAGAGCAGCTACATGTACTGATCGTAGAAGACGACGAGGATGATTTCTTTATCTCGAGTCGCCTCCTTTCCAAGACGATCGGAATCGAGTGTGAGGTTGAATGGGCCAGGACGTACGACGAGGGCCTGCAGCGGGTGACCTCGCATGAGTTTGATGTGGCGCTGATCGATTACCGCCTGGATTCCCGCAACGGATTGGATCTGCTGCGGGAAGCCATCAGCCTGGGCTGCGAAACACCGATGATTCTGCTGACCGGGCAAGGCGACCTGCGGACGGATCTCGAAGCGATGGCAGCGGGCGCTGCAGACTATCTCGTCAAAGGCAAAATTGATTCCCAATTACTGGAGCGCTCGATCCGATACGCCCGCGAACGCAAGCGTGCCGAAGAGCGGATCCGAGAGCAAGCGGCTTTCCTCGAAAAAGCGCGGGACGCCATTAGCGCGTACGATCTCGACCGCCGGGTCATCTACTGGAATCGAAGCGCCGAACGGATGACAGGCCATCCCGCATCCCATATGCTCGGACGTGTCGTTGATGCAGACCTCTACGAGAACGATTCCAACACGCTCGAGAAAGCATGGGAATCAGTTCAAGAGAAAGGCGAATGGTCGGGCGAGTTAAAACAAAAACGAAAGTCGGGCAACCCCGCCATCGTAGAAAGCCGCTGGACACTGGTACGTGACGCCCTTGGCAATCCAAGATCGGTCCTGGTAATAAATACGGACGTCACAGAGCGAAAAGAGCTGGAGATACAGTTTCTGCGCTCTCAGAGAATGGAAAGTATCGGTTCGCTCGTAGGAGGAATCGCGCACGATCTGGGAAATCTTCTCGTGCCTGTGCTGTTGGGCGTCCAGGTCCTGGAGAAGCGTTTCGAGGAAGATCCCAATGCCCGACGCACACTCGAAATGATCGGGCGAAGCGCCCAGCGTGGGTCGGAGATGGTTAAACATGTACTCGCTTTCGCCCGAGGAGTGGAAGGAGAACGAGTGCCGGTCGCGCCCGACACCATCATCCGAGAAGTCCAGCGGATCACGGAGGATACGTTCCCGCAGAATCTGGTGGTAGACGTACACGTAGGGGACGACCTCTGGAAGGTGAAAGGAGATGCCACGCAGCTTCAACAGGTGTTGATGAACCTGTGCGTCAACGCTCGTGATGCCATGCCCGACGGTGGTAAGTTGAACATTTCGGCGGTTAATACCGAAGTAGGCGACGACATCATTCGCACTAATATCGATGCCGAGCGAGGCCCGCATGTCTGCCTCACAATCACGGATACGGGTACGGGAATTCCGCTCGAGGTCCGTGACAAAATGTTTGAACCATTCTTCACGACGAAGAAATCGGGCAAAGGCACAGGGCTGGGTCTGTCGACCGTCTATAGCATCGTGAAAGGCCACTCCGGCTTCATGAGCGTTCAGAGCAGTCTGGGAGAAGGCACGACGTTCAAGATCTATCTGCCTGCAGCAGATGAGTTTGTGGGCGAATCTGCTCAAGATAGTGAGGATGCCGACGTCTCTAACGGCAATGATGAAGTCGTACTGATAGTGGATGACGAGGAATACGTGCTCGAGTTGATGCGGGAAACGTTGGTCGGAGTCGGGTACCAGGTTCTGACGGCAGCCACAGGAAGAGACGCACTCGATCTGGTCGAACGCCGGGATGATGTCGATGCCATCATCACCGATTTGATGATGCCAGAGATCGACGGCATTGCCCTCATCAAGGAATTCAACAGATTGCGGCCCGGAGTACCCGTCATCGTCGCCAGCGGACTGTCCGGTG
Organism: uncultured bacterium; assembly: GCA_965652945.1. GTDB lineage: Bacteria > Bacteroidota > Rhodothermia > Rhodothermales > CAZKDQ01 > CAZKDQ01. Next base: position 5,658 of record CBFGXY010000042.1, on the reverse strand, counting down.
ACGACGTCTCACGTGCCATCGATGCGGGAGCGACCGCCTTCCTGTCAAAGCCCTTCACCGGCGATCGCATCCACCGTGTCCTCAAAGGCGTGCTGCATACCGACGATATCTCGGATACGGTCTGACGGAGCGTATTTCCTCAGCACTCCAGCAAAGGATCGTACTGCGGCTACATCCAGTTCAGAGGAAGCGATCGAGCAGTTCTGCAATGACAGGATGATGTAAGACGAATGCGTACACTGCAGCATCATCCGTTATCGCCTGCGGAGGCGACAACCCTGATGACGCGGCCGATCCATTGAGCGAGTGACTTCCATACTCCTTCCATTCCCTGGAACCGGCTCTGGAGACCGCGTGTTTTCAAGTGCTCGAATCGCCCGACGTAGCGAGAAGGCAATCATCCGATAAATTTTTCATGGCAGACGAAGCAACCATTAGCAGCAATAAGCGCGCAGCCTACGATCCTTCGAAAATCGAGCAGAAATGGTACGATTACTGGGAGAAGGGCGGATTCTTTGAGGCCGTCGCCGCATCGGAGGCGCCACCTCATACGATCATGATGCCGCCGCCAAATGTGACCGGCAGGCTGCATATGGGTCATGCGTTGCAGGATACCATCCAGGATGCGATCACCCGCCTCCGGCGGATGCAGGGTTATGAATCCCTGTGGATGCCCGGAATGGATCACGCCGGTATCGCTACGCAGAATGTCGTCGAGAAAGAACTTATCGTAGAGGAAGGAAAGGACCGTCACGCGCTGGGACGCGACGCCTTCCTCCAGCGCATCTGGAAGTGGACCGATGAGTACGGTGGACTGATCTTACAGCAAAAACGCCGTCTCGGGGATTCGTGCGACTGGCAGCGGTCGCGCTTTACGATGGATGAAGGATTCTCCCGCGCCGTACAGGAAGTCTTTGTCCGACTTTACAACGAGGGCCTGATCTACCGTGGCGATTACCTGGTGAATTGGTGCCCCAAAGACCAGACCGCGCTATCGGATGAGGAGGTCGACAACGTCGAACGCGATGGCCACCTCTGGCACATCCGCTATATGCTTAGCGACGGCTCAGGCTCGATAACGATCGCCACTACACGGCCGGAGACGCTTTTAGGTGATACGGCCGTCGCCGTACACCCGGATGACGACCGCTACAGCCACTTGATCGGGAAGACCGTACGTGTCCCGCTCATCGGTCGCGATATCCCGATCATTGCCGACGAATACGTGCAGGCCGACTTCGGAGCAGGTGCGCTGAAAGTCACGCCCGCACACGATAAGAATGACTTCGACATCGGTCGTCGTCATGATCTGGAGAGTGTGACCGTCATTAATCCGGATGCGACACTCAACGACAATGCCGGTCCGTATGAAGGATTGGACCGATTCGTCGCGCGGGAGAAGATTGTCCAGGATCTTGAAGCTCAGGGGCTCCTCGAGCGAGTCGAATTTTATCGCTCGACGGTGCCCGTATCCAGCCGATCTAAGGATATCATCGAACCACTCATTTCTCGGCAGTGGTTCGTCAGGATGAAGCCACTGGCTGAACCCGCAATCGAGGCGGTGAGAAGCGGGAAGGTTAAGTTCTATCCCGACCGGTGGTCACGGGAGTATTTCAGGTGGATGGAAAACATCCGTGACTGGACGATCTCGCGCCAGTTATGGTGGGGCCATCGAATTCCCGTATGGTATCATCTCGACGAGAATGGGGAAATCGATGAAGGGCGCGACTTCATTGTGTCTGTCGATCAGCCCGAGGAGGGAATGGTACAGGATGAGGACGTACTCGATACGTGGTTCTCGTCGTGGTTATGGCCATTCGCCACATTGGGATGGCCAGAGGAAAATGCCGATCTAAAAAAATTCTATCCGACAGACGTCCTGGTCTCCGGCTACGACATCCTCTTTTTCTGGATCGCCAGAATGGTGATGGCGGGTATCCACTTCACCGGGGAGGTGCCGTTCCGAGACATCTTCATCACGGGGATGATCAAGGATAAGCATGGACGGTGGATGTCCAAGAGTCTCGGGAACGGTATCGATCCGATCGACATGATCGATCAGTATGGTGCCGATGCGGTGAGATTCTCTCTGACCATTCTCTGTGCACAGGGGCAGGACATTAAGCTCGACCCGTCCAAGTTCGAAATGGGACGAAACTTCGCGAACAAGATCTGGAACGCATTCAATGTGTTCGGTCAATTCATGCGGGTCGATGACGCCAGCGTGCCCGTCCCGTACGAACGAAAACGATCGTTAGAGGAGCTGGATCTGGCGGAGAAGTGGATCCTTCATCGTTTGAATACAACGATCGCGAAAGTGGATGAGGCGCTCGATCGGTATCGAATGAATGAGGCGCTTTCACACGTATACGATCTGTTCTGGAAGGACTACTGCGACTGGTACCTCGAGCTTCTAAAACCGGCTGACGGTGCGATCGACGAGGACCGGCTGGCGCTTGCGATAGAAGTCTATGAGAAGCTTCTTCTTCTGCTTCATCCGTTCATGCCATTTATCACGGAGGAGCTGTGGTGGAGGCTTCGCCCGCGTGCAAAAGGTGCTTCGATCATGGTCGAAAAATGGCCGCAGCGAAATGCCAGGGAAGAGGATCCTGAGGCAGGAAGACTGTTCGAGGCCATTCAGGCCATCGTCTCCGGTATTCGTAACGTGCGGAGTGAGTACAACGTCCCGCCTGGACGAAAAGTGGCGGCGACGCTGAGCGTTCCACGCGATTCGGCGGCACTCGCGGCCGAGCTCGAAGGACACAAGGATTATGTCATGCGCCTTGCGCGCTTGTCCGAACTGACGATCGGCCAGGACCTGGAGCGGCCGCCAGCCTCGGCTGTGGTCGTTGCCGGGAAATTCGAGGTCCACATTCCGCTGGCCGGGCTGATCGATCTGGAGGTCGAAAGACAGCGGCTGCAGAAAGAGATCGATCAGAAGGTAACGTTCCTGGTAGGAGTACAGAAAAAACTCCAGAACCCTCAGTTCGTCTCACGAGCGCCAAAAGAGGTGGTTGCCAGAGAACGCGCCAAGGAAAAGGACGCAGCGGCCGAGATATCCAAACTTCGATCGAATCTCGAAGACCTTTCGATGTAGGATTTATCGGAACGCTCCGCCTCTGATCGGGTATCGTGCAGTCTCCACGCCGAGTGCGTGAGATGATGTATCAATTCAGGAGATCTGATTTTGAAAGTATGTTTATTCGTCGCAATCGCGGCGGTGTTGGTGCTCTCGGCTTGCGGCAGCGAGTCTGCGACCGAGCTCCCGGCTGCTGACACGACTGCTCTTGCAGATGCGGGTGCAGCGCCTGCTGCAACGCCGATTTATGTGGCGGATCTGGAGTACTCCCGTCACCCGTCGGGGCGGCAGGAAGTTTCGGGGCGTCTCATCAATCAGTCCGATCGTTCATTGCGTAACGCGCAGGTGCAGATCGCTCTTTATGATGAATATAACCGCCCTATCGACCGCCTGATGGTGGTCGTTCGGGGTGTGGCACCGGGCGATGACATGGCCTTTCGTCAGACAGTTGATAACGAGCAGGCTGTCGGTGCGAAGGTGCGGAGCATCATGACGCAATAAGTAGAACCCGCGCGCGGCGCACGCATACAACGAAGCCGTCGCGAGAATCCACGAACCGTAGCGGCCGACCGCCTTCCCTGAAGGCACGATGTGTTTGCGTAACGCTCTCTTCCGCAGTCGTATGCCGGGGTCGAGCAGAGTGATGTCATGATCCCGCAAGGTGAATTTCAACTCGTTGTATGGAATCCTCCCCCGATAATTTCAGAGCTTCGTTCGAAGCCATTTCGGAGATCTCTTTCAGGATCAACTCGATCCAGGGGCCCGATATCCTCCTCGGTGAAGTGCTCGAGATCGCCATGCAGACTCTCGACGCCGAGCGAGGATTTATTCTGCTCACTTCGCAAGACCATCCCGATGGGTTCGAAGTAAAGAGCAGTACAAACTTTACAGAGCGCCAGATCGGAGAACTGGTCCGTATTTCGACCAGCGTCGTCCAGGAGGTGCTCCGAGGCGGTGAACCGGTTCTCGTCTATGAGGCACTTGAAGACGAACGTTACCGTGAAACGGAGTCGATCGTACTCGAGCAGATCCAGTCGATTGCCTGCGTCCCGCTCAGGATAAAGACAAGGCAGATTGGAGCGATTTATCTCGATAGTCTGACCAAGCGGGGGCGCTTTACCCGTGACCATTTGCCTTTTCTTCAGGCCTTCGCTAATCAGGCGGCCGTTGCGATTGAAAACGCCCGACTCTATCAATCGCTGCGCGAGGAGAACAGGCGCCTGCGTCAGGAGGTGCAGCGTGCGCACGGGTTCGAAGGAATCATCGGTCAGAGTCCCAGAATGCGAGATGTCTTTGAGACGATGTCGCGCGTCATGGATACCGATGCAACCGTTCTGATTCAGGGCGAAAGCGGTACGGGAAAGGAGCTCGTTGCACGGGCGATCCATTATAATGGTGACCGCCGAGAGCACCCGTTTGTAGCTCTCTTCTGTGGGAGTCTTCCAGACAATCTTCTCGAGAGCGAACTCTTCGGCCACAAGAAGGGATCATTCACCGGCGCATCATCCGACAAGCAAGGCCTTTTTGAGGCCGCTGACGGAGGTACGATTTTTCTGGATGAGGTGGGCGATCTGAGCCGGCATCTTCAGACGTCGCTGTTGAGGGTCCTGCAGGAAGGAGAAATCAAGCGACTGGGCGAGACGCGGGTTCGTCATGTCGATGTGCGTGTCATCTCCGCTACGAATAAGAACTTGCGCGAACTGATCGAGGAAGGCGAGTTTAGGGAGGATCTATTCTATCGCCTCAACACGATCACCGTGGATCTCCCGCCTCTACGTCATCGCAGGAGTGATATTCCGCTGCTTGCGCATCATTTCCTCGACAAGTACGCCGTTAAGAAGCGTAGTCACATCCGCGGCTTCGATCCCGATGCGATCGATGCGTTGCAAAATCATCCCTGGCCGGGCAACGTTCGAGAACTGGAGAACACGGTGGAGCGTGCGGTGGTGCTCGCGCGAGGAGAGCAGATCCAGGTGTCTGACCTTCGACTCGTTGATTCGATTCAGAGTGATCCTTTTGAGCCCGGGATCACACTAAAAGAATCGGAACGTCGTTTGGTACTTCAGACTCTCAAGGATAATGACGATAATATATCGGGAACGGCGAGAGTGCTCGGCGTCTCGCGCAGATGGTTGCATTATAAATTAAAGGAATGGGAGACCGGAGACCGGTAGGGGATGTCCAACCGTTTGCGGAGCTCTATCGAAGCGCCACAACGGTCGTCTTCAAGGGCTACCAGCAATCGCTCGACCGGTTTGTGTTGTTAAAACGGCTTCGGCCCGAGGCGGGTCTTGACGAACGCATTGCACAGCGTTTCCAGGATGAAGCACGTCTCATCGCCCGTGTGCAGCATCCGAACGTGGTCGCCATCCACGCCTATGGAGAAGACGAGATCTCAGCCTATCTCATAGGCGAGTTCATCGACGGTCCCGATCTCCAGTCGCTTCTCGAGCGAGGTGCACTGCCGGTCGAACTTGCGGTATTTATCCTTCGGGAAGCAGCGCGCGGGCTGGGCGCGGCCCACGACCGCGGCATTGTGCATCGGGACATCAAACCCGGTAATATCCTGATCTCCTACG
>CBFGXY010000041.1:0-10218 GCA_965652945.1 uncultured bacterium | reverse complement strand
CCTGATCCGGGTTGAGCGACTCCGTCACACCGTCGGTAAACAGCACGACCACATCCTGAGGGCCAAGTTCGACAGTGCCCACCTCGTACGGCGCACCGGAGAAGACACCAAGCAGAAGACCGCCCGTTTCAAGCGTCTCGACACAACCTTCGGCACGAACGAGATACGGGGGATTGTGCCCCGCATTCACGTAGCGGAGTGTCCTGTTAGAAATATCGAATATCCCGGCGAAGAACGTGATGAAGCGATCCGGATCGGTATTCTCGCAGATTACTCGGTTGATGCGACCGACCGCCTCGTCCAGCGACATTTCCATCGGGAAGAGCACGTGGAGGCATGCCTGGACGTTAGCCATCAGCAGTGCGGCCGGCATTCCCTTTCCGGAAACATCGGCGACAGCGGCGAGGACCCGATTTCCATCGAGCTCTCGGACCTCGAAATAGTCACCTCCAACCAGGCGGGACGGCTGCGCCTCGGCCGCAATATCGAGTTCAGCCAGGGACGGGATCGACTGCGGGAGGAGCCTCTTCTGAATGTCTCTCGCAATCAACATCTCATTTTCCATCCGTCTTTTCTCCACCTGTTCTTCCATCAGGTAGGTGTTGCGGATGGAGACCAGCGCCAGATTCCCGAGCGATTGCAGAAACTCGACGTCATCCGGCTGATAGGGCTGCCCCGTCATTTTCGGACCCAGACACAAGACCCCGCACAGCCTCTTTTGCTGATTGAGAGGAAGTATAAGCACGATTCCGAGCTCTCGGAGGTCGGCCCATGTCTTGCTTTCATCCGAAAGAGGATCGTCCAGGAGCTGGATGCCGTCGATCGAACAAAGACGTTTGCGCAGCGAGTCTGTCAGCAGATCCGTATCCACGCCCTGAGCGGCGACGACCTCGAAGCCTTCGTGCGGTGCGGTCTGTGTCGCCGGATCATCGTCTATCGGTTTCAGCAAAAACAGATGTTGCCGTACCAGCAACTGTCCCATCAACGAGAGCGACAGCAGTCGCACGAGCCGGTCGCGATCCATCGTCGAGTTAAATTCCTGCGACAGGTCGAATAGCGTGTCGAGTTCCTGGATTTTTGCAGCGAGGTCGAGGTTTGCCTGCTTCAGTTCCTCGACCATGATCGAGTTGTGTACGGCAGGCGAGGAAATGTTGATGAGCGACTTTATGAAGGCCAGCTCACTCGTTGTGAACTCTCCGCCCGTCGCCTTGGAACCCAGTGCCAGATATCCGAGGTCGTGATTTCCAAAAACGATGGGTAGAAGAAGGTGTAGTCGAAATTCTGCGAGCGACGCCGGCACCTCGACCTGTTTGGAGGAGGGTGGAAGCTCGTCGATAACGAGGAGGTCGTTACGATTCAGATCTTTGATTCCCTTAACGGCCGCGACCCGATACGCCCCTTCGACCGGGTCGTAAAGGAGGACTGCGCCGCGAGAGACCAGGAGCTTGCTCATCCCCGTAAAAAGCAGGCTGTCGAGGACAAAGTCCTGGTCGAGCGATGAGCTCAGAAGGTGGCTCGTATCGTACAGCGCCTTCAGGTCAAATCGTTCGCGACGCTGCAACGAGGCAGGGAGGTCGGCCATGATCAAGTTCCGGGTTCATCTAAATGGATCACTTCAGCCTGACGAATACTTCCTCCGTTCGTTTCAAGTCGAAGGCATGTCTTGACCTGGTGGAAACCCTCGCGCCCGGCGGCGCCGGGATTAATGTAAAGCATCCCCGGGGGCTCTTTGACGCGTTTGATTCTAAGAATGTGGCTGTGTCCGCAAATCAGTAGGTCGGGCGGATCGGTTAGCAGGTCGTTTCGGATATCGGGTACCCACCGCCCGGGCGGGCCCGCGATATGCGTCATCCAGATATCCAGCCCGTCGATCTCCGTTCGCACGTGCTTGCGCGTTCGTGACCGCACCGAATTTCCATCGACGTTTCCCCAGACGGCGGTGGTGGGCGCGATGTCCTGCAAAGCTTCGAGCACATCCGGAGTGCCCACATCCCCCGCGTGTAAGATCAAATCTACATCGGCAAGGTACTTCGGGATGTTGGGATGGAAATACCCATGCGTGTCGGAAATAATGCCGAGGAGCATCGATCAGATTGAATTGGTGAGGGGAATGCTCCGGCGCAGGGAGTGCAGACAGGTCTATCTCAGCATTACCCGGAGACCTGCGTGGAGATCGGCATGGGTATGACTTTCATCTTCCGGATGCCACTGCTGAACCGGTATACTGACGAACGGGGCCACGATATAGCTTGGCCGGCTGAAGCTCACGCCGCCGCGGATCCAGACTACCCCACCTCTGTAGTCCGTTTTCCATGTGGGCGTCTCCGCGCCCGCGGTACCTCCCGCCTTCGACGCGCCGGCTCCCGTTTGCACTTCTCGCTGGGATGTTTCAAAGAGCGAGTACGATCCTCCCTCGCCGCGGACCGACAAGAACACATTGCTGCCCCCCGGATCGATTAGCAGGTTGTAGCTCAGCATCGCGTGGACCTCGTATCCCAGCGCTCGCGTGAACACAATGTCTCGACCATCGGCGGCGCTGATCCAGCGTTGATATCCCATCCGTATACGCCGTGCACCGATCGCGAAGTCATTCGACAGCATCGGCGCAAGCAGGGTCGTGGAAAGAAAGGCCAGATCGAGTTGAGGAAATCCAACCTGCCCGTCCGTAGACGGATCGACCGCGAGGCGGAAGGCGTAATCCGCGTTGTCGTTCGTCCAGTAGTACTTCATCGAGAGCCAGCTGATCGAAAGGCTCCGGCCGGAGTTCGAACCTGCCGCATCGACCACAGCGCCGATGTCGAGTTGCCGCGCCAGTTGATAATTGAAGTGGAATCCGACACCAAGCGGGAGACCGAAAAGTCCAGCACTGTTCGGACCGCCGGCAGTCTGGAGCGAATCGCCGAAGGTGCAGCATGAAATGTCGGTCGTAACGGAGTACCCGTCAAAAAACACGCGGCGCGCCGTTTCGCTGTTGTAGAAGGGGTCGTAGACGAGGAAAGGCCGCTGGGCGTGCGTGTCCTGAGCGGCAACTGTCAGGAGGAGCATCACGACCACGACAATCGAAGGGGCACCTAACGACTTGGGAGTGACCGCCAACACTTTGTCCGTACCTGAATCCAACATGCTGATTCTACCCGATATAGCATGCGTGTCGCCGCAAAAAATCAGTCAGGCATGCGAAAAACCGAGCGCCTGAAACAGGGTCCGACATCATTTATCTTGCGCCGTCAGTTGTAGCCGGAAATCCGCGACCCGTTTGCGGATACGTGGCATAGCCCGGCCTCTCGCATTTCTGCACAACGGTCAAGGTACGCAAACGTTGTTAAATCTCAAGCGTTTCGCCCGGCCGAAGAGCGGAGGCATCGAAACCGGCCTCGCGCACGCGCCCAGCCCAGGCCTCAGCGTCCACTTCTATTGCTGGAAACGTACCATAATGCACTGGGACGACGTGTTTCGGCTTCAGGATCTTGACGGCCCGAAGTGCATCGTCCGGACCCATCGTAAAACAGTCGCCCATGGGGACGAACGCAAGATCGATCGTATGCTCCTCGCCAATCCATTCCATTTCAGCAAAAAGCGCGGTATCGCCGAGGTTGTACACACACTTGTCTTCGAGATGCAGGATGTAGCCGTTAGGGTTCCCGCCATAGGTGCCATCCTCAAACGATGAAGAGTGGCGAGCATACGTGAGTTTGGCGCGGCCCCAGGGAAATTTCCACCAGCCGCCGGTGTTCATCTGCCGAACGTTGCTATGCCCGTGTTTCTTTTCCAGATACGTTGCGATCTCAAAGTTGGCCACGACTTCCGCATTGCTTCGGCGCGCGATCTGTGGTGTGTCTCCCCAGTGATCCGAGTGCGCGTGTGTCAGCAGAATGTAATCGGGATTCAATTCATCAGCCGTTATTACTCCTTCCGTGTGCTTGTTTCCCGTGATGAAAGGGTCGAATAAAAGTGTAGTGCCCTGAGTTTCAATCTGAAATGCGGAGTGGCCGAAGTACGTTACCAGCATGGAAATATGGGTGATAATGAGCGAAATGAATACACAAGAGCGCGCTTCGAGCGGATGGTACGACGTCTGACCTGATCAATAGCGGCGGTTCGACCGCTACTATTTCGTCAGAATCATTTTGCGGGAAACGGACCGATTTGGGGTTTGCAATCGCAAAAAGTATGTACCGCTGGGCAGATCATCCGCTTGAAACTGAACCTCATGCCTGCCTTCCGCAATGACCCCGTCCACCAGAGTGGCGAGTCGCTGTCCGGACAAATCCCACACGGAAAGCTCGACATTTTGAGATTGCGCCAGACGAAACGCAATGGTCGTACTAAACGAGAACGGATTGGGGAAATTCCCGATCAGCTCGACACTTTCTTGTGATTCGGTGGAAAGACCTACTTTCATCGCTCTCGAAAACATCCGGCTGCCGTCGGGCGTCTCGTGGACCACGCGGTAATATTGAACGCCGGTGCCCGCATTCCCGTCGATGAAATCAAAGGTGACCGCTGCCTCTTCGATATCAAGTATTTCTACGATCCCTATCTGCTCGAAATGCTGCCGGTCCTGTGACCGCTCCACGACGAAGAACCCTCCGAGATCTGCCGATCCTTCCCATGACAGCTGCAGCGCCGACCCAAAAAGCTGTGCCCTCAGCGAGCCCGGAGGCAGTACTTGTGCCCGATCCGATGTGGCATACTCGGGATGGCCACCTGCTCTGACCAACAATGCCGGGTCAATCGGTGAATCGAAAGAAAGATGGACGGAATTCGCAGCTTGATCCGTCTGAAACGCCTGGGAATTCTCCACGCGAATTGTCAGGTCGTCGAGAAAGCCCGAAAACGGTCGATCCGCCACATTTCCGTCCACAACACGACCTCCGATGGCGAGAAACGATCGGGGCTGAATCCGCGCCGTGTAGGATGTGTTCAGTGAATCCGCCTCCATCCCATCCACAACCAACAGCAGTCTTTCGCCGTCGAAATTGATGCGCACCTCGTGCCATGCGCCATCCGCGACCGGCCTCCGCGTGGTGATCGATTCGTGCATACGGCCGTGGCCTCGAAAGACCGTTAGGCGGCCATTGGGCCCGATCTCAACCTCAAGCGGATAAGCCAGATTCTCATCTCCGTTCCACGTCGACAGAAGCACCTCGTTCAGCGAGGTTGTGCGTATCCAGAAGCCGATTTCGAAGGGGGAATCGTACGAAATATTGGGAAGCTTGTCGGCTCGAAGAAGCACCGGACCCGACGTCCCGAGATCCAGAGAAAGGTCATCCGGATTGTTTCGAACGGAGACCATCGGAATGGTCCCCTGCAGTTCGTAAGCCGACGAAGGACCCAGTTTGCCATCGCCACCCTTCTGAAGGGGCGTGATCCGCCATTCGGGAAGAATGCCCGTGGACGGAAGGTCGACCGTCAGGATTATCTCGTGGGGAAGCGCACGCCCTTCTTGCAGCTCGATCCGACTCGTGCCGTTTTCGCGGGTCCTTTGCGCGGAAACTGCATCTCTACCGAATCGCAGTACATGAATATCAACAAGGTTCATGCCCTGACCGAGCTGCACATCGATCCCATGCAGAGTCGACCGACCGTCCCAGGTTGCCGCGATGTTGATCCTGGATCCCGGTGCAGGGCTCTCCGGCGTGTGCACACGACTGAACTGCGCGGCCGCAGGCCCGCACGCCCATATCAGGACGAAGCACGCGATCAGACGATAAAATGCACGCGAAGTCATGCGACTGGAGGTCGGGCGCGGATGACCGATTAGAACCGTTGGCTGCGGCGCGTGTTGCATATTGATGCGAAGCGGCCGGGTCTCGCAAGGGATAACGGGAAACGATATCATATTATTCCCTTACGAGGGGAGAATCAATCCCGAAACATATCCCGATGTGCGGATGAGGCCTGGTTTTCTCGTGCATGTGGGATTTGACCGCCGTTTCTTTCATTCGGAGATATTGGGTCCATTTGATTATGAGCGAACCATACCGCAGCATTCCGCGGGCCGGAGGTCCGCATCTCAAGAAGATTGACCGAGAGCACAGCAGTCTGAACGTAAGCGCGCAACCCGCGCCCGATTTCCGCAAACCCCGGTTCAGTTGGAAAAAGAAGCCGGCGTTTCAGGTGTCGTATAATGAGGAGCGAGGCTCGTATCGGGTCAGGAAATGGAAAAGCGGTCTATCGGACCAGGAGCAGGGCTACACCGAGCTCAGTCGGCATTCTACCACGGCCGAACTGGCCTCTGCTCTCGAAGAGGCGGCACCGTCGATGGGATTCGTTGTCCTGGAGAACTCCGATACCGGAGAAGTCTTTATGGAGCCGGAGGTAAATCTCCGTGGCGACTGGACTCATGAGGGCCGCTTCGACCGGTTCACGACCTTCAAAGACGAAGCCGCAGCGGCTGAGTATGCGAAATCCCGCCAGTCGAAGTAAAAGTCCGTCCCATCACATTCATTTACGCGGCGCGAGCAGTGAATCGTTTCGTCCCGACTGATGGCGCCGAGGTTCATGTCGTTGTGTCTGATATCCACTTCGGAAAGGACTCTCGAGAGGCCGAGCGGAGCAAAGAAGACGAGCTGATTCGATGCCTGCGGTCATTCGAGCCACGGGTCGGCTCCCTTACACTCCTTGGCGACGTATTCGAGTGTTATATCGAGCACCGACATCTCGTGCCAAAGGGATGGATCCGGTTTCAAGGCCTGCTCGCGGAATGGTCGGATGGTGGAATTCCGATCACAATGTTCGCCGGAAATCACGATCCGTGGCACATCGACTACTATGAAAGTGAACTGGGTGTGCGGGTGATTTTCGATGAGCTCGTGACCGAACTCGATGGTTATCTAACGTACCTTCATCATGGCGACGGACTCGCGAAGCAGACCCGCCGGTATAATTTCATGCGCCCGATTCTCCGGCATCCGCTGCCCGTGTGGATCTACCGAAACCTCATTCCAGGTGATTTTGGGATGGTCCTTGCCCGATATGCGGGTGGTAAGGTAGGCGATGACGAGCTGGACGCCGGAATAGCTGCTGAGATGACCGAGTTCGCGCGGAGCTCGATGAGGGACGGAGTTGAACAAGTCGTGCTCGGTCATACTCACATCCCCGAGCTTCGTCAGTGGCCCGAAGGTAGGTACGTGAATCCTGGATCGTGGCACGTTTCGCGTACAGTGGCCTGTTTCCAGGATGGTGAGGTCGACATCCTGCGGTGGAACGGCACGGAATGTGAGGCTTATCAGGGCCATCGCCGCGCGGCACAGTCATTGTACTGACGCTCGGTTCATTCGTAAACTGGATTTGTATTTCCATTAACCTCGCGTTAGATCGCTGGGCGGGAATTCCGCACCGCAGCGGTGGCGACGTACTCGCACCGGGTGCGTCTTTTCTCCATCGATCGGCTGACGCGTTGCGATAAATCAGATGTCGCGCTGGTCGTATTCGGACGAAGAATTGGATCAATACTTTCAGGATCCCAAGAATAGGCGCTCGGGTCGTGAGCGTCCGAGCCGCGGTCTGCGCGGTTTCTGGTATGGCCGTTTTGATGATCCACGCAAGGCAGAGGCGGGCTTCGTGCTGTCGATCATTACCGGCGCGGTTTTGTTTTTCGCCCTGGCCCTGGGAATCTACACGCTGACGCTCGCGGACGATCTGCCGCCGACACGTCAGCTCGAGAACCCTGAGTTCCAGCTGGCCACGATTGCTTTCACGGCCGACGGTGAGGAGCTGCAGCGATACGCCTTCCAGAACCGCTCGTGGGTCTCATACGACGAAATTTCTCCCTACGTACTGGAAGGGCTCCTGGCCACGGAAGATCACCGCTTTTACGATCACTGGGGAATCGACCTCCGGGGTATCATGGCCGCTGCGTTTGAAGGTGTGACACGGTTCCGGATTCGAGGCGCCTCTACGATCACCCAGCAGCTTGCCCGTAACCTGTATAATGAACAGATCGGGAGGGAGGTCACGATCGGTCGGAAGATGAAGGAGATGGTGACGGCGGTGCGTCTCGAACGTCGCTATACCAAGCGCGAGATTTTAGAGATGTATCTGAACACGGTGGAGTTCGTCTACAATGCGTTCGGAATCGAGGCAGCGGCGCAGACCTTCTTTGGCAAGACGGCACTGGAGCTGGAGGCAATCGAGGCGGCTACGCTCGTAGGAATGCTCCAAAACCCGTCCCTCTATAATCCGGTGCGCTTTCCGGAGCAGTCCACACGGCGGCGGAACGTCATCCTGAGCCAGATGCATAAGCACGGCCATATTACGCAGGCTCAGTATGAACAACTGCGAGAGACCCCGACACCGCTCAACTTCCGTTCATCCGAACTGACGGAAGGTAATGCGCCTTATTTTGCAGAGTACGTCAGAAACTGGCTCCGCCGGTGGGGCCGCGAAGAAGGATATAATATTTATACGGACGGGCTGGTCGTTCATACGACTCTGGACTCCAGGCTCCAGGAACTCGCTCGTGAGGCGGTGGATGAGCAGATGAGGGGTCTGCAGGCGGTGGTGGATTACGAATGGAGTCGCCAGAGCGGGTATTTCCTTGGTCAGAATACGCAGGTTTACCTCAATAAGACGGGCTACGAGCCGTTTGATTACTTCTGGCGCACCAATCAGGGGCTTGTCAACTCGCACATTCGTGCCACCGATCGTTATCGCGGGTTGCGCGACAGCGGACTTGGTTCGGATGAGGCGATCGCTGAGCTGAAGCAGAACGAGGAGTTTACAGACTCTCTGAAAGCCGTGCTCACACGTCTGGAGGCGGGAATGGTGTCGATCGATCCTCGCACCGGCCATGTTAAGGCATGGGTTGGCGGCCGGGATCTTCGGGATGACTGGTACGACCACGTGGCCATTGCGAAACGGCAGCCAGGCTCCACCTTCAAGCCATTTGTCTATACCGCTGCCATCGACAACGGTTACTCGCCCGACTACATGCTGCCCGATAGTGCCTTTTCCTATCGGGACCCACAGTCGGGACAGGTTTGGAATCCTAGTAATTTCGGCGGCTACGGCGGCGGCTATATGACCCTGGAGGAAGGACTCGCCACATCCAATAACGTGATCACCGCAAGGGTTATCACCCAGCTCGTCGATCCTGCGGCCGTCGCTTTCTACGCCCGGCGCATGGGCATCCAGAGCGAGTTGGATCGTGTGCCGGCTCTGGGGCTGGGCGTGAGCGACGTAACGCTGCTCGAAATGACCGCAGCGTATAGCACGCTTGCAAACGGTGGACTGTATCACGAGCCGACCGTCGTTACCCGCATCGAGGATCGGTTTGGAAATGTGCTATACGAGGCGCAGCCGTCACCCCAGGAAGCCTTGTCCGAATCTACCGCCTACACGGTGGTGGATATGCTTCGTGGGGCCGTTCAGTACGGGACGGCGGTACGCATCCGGGGCCAGTTCGGTCTGGGTGGATATGATCTGGCGGCAAAAACGGGAACGACGCAGAATAACGCCGATGGCTGGTTTCTGTTGATGCACCCAGAGCTCGTGACCGGAGCGTGGGTCGGGTTCAATGATCGTCGAATTGCCTTCCGAAGCTCGTGGTGGGGTCAGGGTGCGCACAATGCGCTGTTTCTCGTGGGGGATTTCATGAAGAGAGCGGTTGATTCGCCCGAAGTGAACATCAGTAATGCGCGATTTCCATCACCGGCTGAGTTCGGGCTTCCGCAGCCTGCGGTTCCGGTTCAGTCGACCCACGACGAGCCCTCCCGGGAGGAACGTTCCGAGACCGACCGGCGAGTGGGCTGGTGACGGCTCCCTGTGTCATCCTGAGCGTCGTCGAGCGGTCGATAGTGCGTTAGGCAGCTGTGATGTGCTTTTCGCGAGCCGGAGACGAAGGATGTCCTGTCATGAATCTTGCTGAGTCGACGTTGGGAGGTCCTTCGTTGTGCCGGGTGCGTTGTGGGCCTCGTCCGGGGATACGTGGCCGGCACTTCCTCAGGATGACACGGGGGCACTGTGTCATCCTGAGCGTAGGCGAGCGGGTGACAGTGCGTTAGGCAGCTGTGATATTCATTTCGCGAGCCGGAGACGAAGGATCTCCTGTCGTAGATCTTGCTGAGTCGACGTTGGGAGGTCCTTCGTTGTGCCGGGTGCGTTTTGGGCACGTCCGGGCATGCGGGGCCGGCACTTCCTCAGGATGACACGGGGGGTAATGTGTCATCCTGAGCGTAGGCGAGCGGGTGACAGTGCGTTAGGCAGCTGTGATAT
>CBFGXY010000040.1:0-10242 GCA_965652945.1 uncultured bacterium | reverse complement strand
GCGGCGCGGTAGCTCAGCTGGTTAGAGCGTCGGATTCATAACCCGGAGGTCGGGAGTTCAAGTCTCCCCCGCGCCACATGGCATGATGCATCGTATGCAACGCGTATGAAAACCCGTTCCTGTCGCAGAGCGGGTTTTTTCTTTCGAAACACCTGATTCTTCCGCCTGTTGGACCTCCTGACAGCTACGATAAGGTCACCGAAAGAGCGCAGCAACGTGTACCGCACATTTTCCATAATCCTGACGGTAATGCTGCTTGCGGCATCCGGCATGGATATGTGCCGGTCCAGTCGCGCAGCGAACGTCTCTACTCCCGTGGTGACGGTGTCGGTGGATGGGGCCCCTTGCAGTGCCATCGAAGAGGCTCGGGTTGCGACCTCGAACCTGCGTGCATCTCATGACGCTGCGCCCCGGTACTTAACGAACGCGGGAGTCGTTAAGACGCTTTTGCCCGATCGTCCGACAGATCATCGGGACCCTGACAGCAGTGTCCGTAAGTCCGTGCTGCCTCATCACATCGTGTACGGATCGATCGTTCTGATCATATAGACGAAAGGTGGTATTCCGACTTTCATCTATATGCGAATCACATTCTGAACGATCATGAACCTGTTATTATCACTGGTGATAAGCCTGGTCACCACCGGCACAGGCCTCGTGCCGACGCCCGCGTCAAGTCATCCGGTTTTTCACGCAGTAGGCGGCGATGGCAACGCGCCCGACTTCACACTTCCCACGATGGAGGGTGACGATCTCACACTGTCAGATCTCCGGGGTAAGGTTGTTGTTTTAAATTTCTGGGCGACCTGGTGTGCGCCATGCCGATATGAGATCCCATACTTCATCCGCTTACAGGAGAAATACCGAGAAGACGTCGCGTTCGTTGGCATCTCGGTAGATAAGGAGGGATGGGAGGTCGTGCGGCCTTTTGCGGAGGAGTATGGAGTAAACTACCCGCTTCTTCTCGATGACGGCATCGTGTCGGAGGAGTATGGCGGCGCGTACGTGCTTCCAACGACATTCGTGCTCGACAGGGATGGGAATATCGTGGTCTTCGCTCCGGGTATGGTTCACGAGGAGGATCTCACGGAGGTTCTCGAAATGGTATTGGAGGGCTGACACGATGAACGACGTTTCTTCCCGTTCGATATCTTCGGCTCTTCGGAAGTGGTTTTCGCGGCTATGGTTCTGGATACTTATGGCAGGGCTCCTCGCCTACGTATTCCGCACCGTCAATCCGAACATCGATCTCGAGCAGCCCTCGCACCCGGCCGTCGATTTCCGTCTGGCCACACTCGAGGGTGGTGAGTTCAGTCTGGCAGATCACCTCGGTATGCCCGTCGTCCTGAATTTCTGGGCAACGTGGTGCCCGCCGTGCCGAGCCGAAATTCCCGGATTCATCGATCTCCAGGACGAGTATGGCGATAAGGTGCGATTCGTTGGTGTGGCACTCGACGAAGGCGGATTCGATACAATTCGCGACTATGTAACCGCCCGTGGGATCAATTATCCGATCGCTGCCGACCGGGGCAGACTTTTCGCGGCCTATGGCGGTACAGGAACCGTACCGACGACCTACCTCATCGACTCCAACGGCCAGGTGCGATACAGCCACAGCGGGATCATCACCAAACGTTCACTCCGCAAGGCGCTCGACCAACTGCTGGATGATTAGGATTCATAGGATCACATCACGGGCGATGCGATCACGCTTCCTCCAGGGCACCTGATTCTTCGACGAGTTTATCCTGCACGTGACGCGGCATGGGTTCGTAATGAGAGAATGCAGCTCGGTGGAGTCCCCTGCCCTGGGTCATCGAGCGAAGGGCGGTCGAGTATCGGTAAATCTCCGCTTCGGGGATCTGTGCGATGATTTTCTGGAACACACCCTCTGCATCGATGCCCTGAATTCTTCCTCGGCGGGTATTTAGATCGCCCATCACATCGCCTACGAAGCTTTCGGGCACGGTGACCTCGAGGTTGTAGATCGGCTCGAGTACCACAGGCTGTGCACGTCGAAATGCATCTCGGAAGCAGTACCGTGCGGCAGTTTTGAATGCCGCCTCATTCGAGTCGACCGCGTGCATTCCACCGTCGAAGACTACGACGCGCATATCCCCGCATGGATATCCCGCCACAGGGCCGTCCTGCGTAGCCTCCATCACACCTTTCTGAATCGCCCCGAAGAACCTCCGCATGTCGATCACGCCACCGACGATCGCATCGATGAAGTGGATTCGAGCTCCCCAGCCCGTTTCCAGCGTCTCCTCACCACGAACCTTGATATCGTCGGGCGGCTCAAAATCTCCGTCGAGCGGCTCGACGAGCATCGATATATCGGCGAATTGTCCCGCACCGCCCGTCTGCTTCTTATGCCGGTATGAGGCTCGTGCCCGCGCCTGAACCGTCTCACGGTAGGCGACACGAGGTTTGTAATACTCAACATCGACATTGAATCGGTCCTTCAACCGAAATCTCGCGATCTCCAGATGCATCTCCCCCTGCCCGCTGATCACCATCTGGCGCAGATGCTGGTCGTGAACGATCGAAAGGGAAGGGTCTTCAGCGACAAGCTGATGCAGTCCTTCCGCCAACTTGTCCTCGTCTCCCTCCCTCGCCGGACGTATTGCCGTACGATAGCGTGCTTCGGGATAGTCGATCGGTTTGATCACGATCGAACTGCCCTTCTTGCGAAGTGTGTTGTTGGCATCCGTATTCTTGAGCTTCACCAGCGCTCCGATGTCGCCCGCTACCATCCGTTCCACGCTCTCCCGTTCTCGGCCCTGGATCGAGAAGAGCTGGCCTAATCGCTCAGTCGCACCGGTCTGGGCATTCTCGAGGTCCATCCCTCGCCGGACGTATTGCCGTACGATAGCGTGCTTCGGGATAGTCGATCGGTTTGATCACGATCGAACTGCCCTTCTTGCGAAGTGTGTTGTTGGCATCCGTATTCTTGAGCTTCACCAGCGCTCCGATGTCGCCCGCTACCATCCGTTCCACGCTCTCCCGTTCTCGGCCCTGGATCGAGAAGAGCTGGCCTAATCGCTCAGTCGCACCGGTCTGGGCATTCTCGAGGTCCATCCCCTGTGTTAACGTGCCGGAGTAAACGCGGAAGAACGAGTAGTCACCCACGTGCTGCTCGGCCATAGTCCGGTACACGAGCGCAACCGGTTCCGCGGCGGGATCCGCCGTTACGACCTCGCCAGAGACCGTCTCGGCAGGAGGCATTTCTGCCGGAGAGGGAAGCACGAAGTCGATGAAGCTCATGAGCCTTCCGACACCGATCATTTCCTGCCCGCTGGTGACGAATATCGGAAAGAGCTGGCGCTGGATCATGGCATCGCGCAATCCCTTGCGCATTTCCGGCTCCGTCAGCTCACCCTTTTCGAAGTAGAGTTCCATCAATCCTTCGTCGTTCGCTGCCACGTCCTCGACCAGCGCATTATGCAGCTCATCCGCCCGCGCACGATGCTCATCCGGGACGTCGGCCACGTCCGACTCTTTTGCGCCCGGAGGATAGGAAAGATGTTTCATTACGGCGACGTCAACCAGGGCGCGTTCGCCGTCAGGAAACTGGATAACGGTTGCGCCGCTGCTGAACCTCTCCTTCAAATCGTTGACCAGAGAGTCAAAGTTCTCGTGCGCATCCTCAATGCCGTTGAGGACGAACATCACCGGAGTATTGGTTTGCTCAGCGTAGCGCCAGGCCAGGTCCGTACCCACTTGAACGCCCTCAGAAGCATTGATGACAAAGATGGCCGTGTCCGCGATTTTGAGGGACGCGATCACTTCGCTCACGAAATCCGGATAGCCGGGCGTATCCAGAATATTGATCTTGTGACCCTTCCACTCGGCATGCAACAGAGAAGCGAAGACGGACATTTGTCGTTCTTTCTCGCTCGCATGGAAGTCGCTGACCGTCGTTCCTTCGGCCACGGTTCCCGGCCGCTGGATGGCGCCGCTGGCATAGAGCATCGCTTCGGCCAGGGTCGTCTTGCCACTTCCCTGATGACCTACAAGGGCGACATTACGGATGTGTTCGGCTTCGTAAACTTTCATGGACGTTCTCCGTGGTTTATCGTCATCACAGGACGGGCGAGCCGTCGTGAAAAGAGGCGGGGATCGCGCCCGGCCAGATGCCGACCGCTCTAATTCGAATGACTTGCCGCGACCCGCGATTGCAGGTCGGAGAGAGCCTTGCGGCTGTTCTCCACTCGTGAGACATCCTCATCTTCATGATGTCGTACCGGTCGCGGAAGCGCTTTTCAAAGATAAAACTCGGCTGCAGGTGCCCCGTCCAATACATGCGTCGGCCATAGGATATGACGCAAAAGTGCCGTTGAAAGGACGGGCCATATTCATGGTGATCTAAAATACGCCGGGCCGTGAAAGAGTCAATAAGACGATTCTCGACTCTATGATCTGCCGGGGAATCCTGCAATCTCCAATGAACTGTTCTGAATCAATAATGTCGTTGGCGGCGTATCCGGCGCCACGAATTCTTACATGAAAATGCCCGTACGTTCCATCGCCATCGAAACGTCGACGGATGTGTGCAGTGTTGCACTGGCTGAAGACGGCCAGACCGTAGCACTGTCATCCATACGAATCGCACGCCGCCACGCCGAGATGCTGGTACCGACCATCAAGTCGCTTCTGCATCAGGCCGCATGGTCGGTGAAGGATCTCGACTACGTTGCTATTTCGGATGGTCCCGGATCCTACACGGGACTGCGGATCGGGGTAAGCACAGCCAAAGGACTCTCGTTTGCCGCATCGATTCCCCTCATCGGGGTGTCCACGCTTCATGCTCTCGCCTATCAGGTGCTTCCTGTAGCGAATCGCGGGGATCTGATCATTGCGTCATTCGACGCGCGCAGAAAGAAAGTGTATGCTGCAATGTTCGAGGTATCTGGCGAGGACGAACTGATCGGCATCATCGAACCGGTGGCTGCGACGGGTTCGGACCTCGCAGAACAGATTCCGGAAGCAGACGGAACGATCTGGATGGCAGGCGACGGTACCGGCATCATCCTGTCCGCCCTGCCCGGCACGCCCGTCCGGACCCTTGACCTTCCAGCGTCTGCGGAATCTGTAGCCGCACTGTCTCATCTCAGGTGGACGAACGGAGAGCGAGACGATCCAGCATCATTAGAACCGCGATATCTACGGGAATTCGTTGCAGAAAATCCGGCACGGAGCGCATTCGAAAAGTTACCGTTCTAAATTGCCGTGATCTGAATCAACGACCTCGCCAGGACGTGACGAGCAGCATGTCAGGCTTGATCAGATTATAATAGCATAGCCGCGTAGCGAGCGAGGCATCGTTTCCGCTACATAACGCACCCAGAACAGAATACATGGCCTGGTTCAGAAGGCAGAAAGCAGGAATTTTAACCGAGCGTCGTGATCAGAACGATACGCCGGCAGGGCAGTGGATAAAATGTCCAAGCTGCGCAGTTATCCTGAATCGACGCGAGGTGCGCGACAACTTGAGGGTCTGTCCCAAATGTGCACATCACTTTACGATGGACGCATCCGGGTACTTTCATTTGCTTTTTGACGACGGGGTTTACGAGATCCACGACGACGATCTGGTGTCGACGGACCCTCTGGAATTCCGGGACAGAAAATCCTACAAGCAGCGCCTCGAGGCGGCGCGCTTGAAAACAGGTGTGAACGAGGCTGCTCGTGCTGCGACTGGGACCATCGGAGGCCATGACATCTCGGTGGCTTCGATGGATTTTTCGTTCATCGGAGGATCGATGGGCTCGGTGGTCGGGGAGATTATCTCCCGCGCGATCAAGCGAGGCATCGACCGGGAAACACCGGTGATGGTGATCTCTCAAAGCGGCGGTGCGCGCATGATGGAAGGGGCGATGAGTCTCATGCAGATGGCTAAGACGAGTGTCCATCTGGCACGGCTCTCTGAGATGGGCCTGCCGTATATCTCACTGTTGACCAACCCGACGACGGGTGGCGTCACGGCCTCGTTTGCGATGCTCGGAGACTTCAACATTGCCGAGCCGGGCGCACTGATTGGATTCGCAGGGCCGCGGGTCATACGGGAGACGATCGGACAGGACCTGCCCGAGGACTTTCAGCGCGCTGAATTTCTTCTCGATAAGGGTTTCGTGGACATGATCGTTGACCGACGGGAATTGCGAGACCGGGTTCGACATATTCTCGATCTCGTAATGGTGGAAAAGTAGATCGAGAAGCGCGAGCCGCTTCAGCTCGCCGATCATCTCAGCTTCATTACCACGGCGCATGGAGCAACAACGGGCAGTGAGCCCGGTCGCGTTAGCGGTTGATCCCTGAAGGAGATGCCGCAAAAATGTCTATTGTTGCGCTACGCGATCGGCTAAAAGGTTCAACGTGTCTGCGTGGCGGAGCACGCCACGTGCAAACGCCGCGGCCCTGTCATGATTCAGTATGTGGCGGTCTCTCCCCTGGACGATGCATATATGATCCCCCACGACCTCGTACGTCTGGATCGCATTCTTGCGTACGCAGGCATCCAGTAACTCAATGGCGTCCAAAGCAATCGAAGCAGTATTTGTGAAATGACGACGCCCAAGATAGACCGATTTCGATCACCGCAAATGGTCAGGTTGTAACGAGGTGATGATGGGGCAGTGAAGAGATTTTGAACGTCGGCCCTGAGCGATGTGCAGGCCGGAGGCATTCGCGCAGACCCCGCAGAACTGATCCGGCGCCTCGCAGTGCTCGTCTGGCGCCGGTGTTACAGGCAGGTGAGATCAAGGAAACGCGCCGGTGTTCCAAAATCATTACCGCACTGCTCAAACCTTGGTCGCGGGTCCCATTAGAATGGAGCGCGAACTCATCCATTCCGTGACATCGCTTTAAAGATGGCCAATGATATAAATGCGAATCGCAAGAGCACGATTGGAGGCAACGCGGCGGACCTCTACAATCGAGTAAATCGGAGATTAAGAGATTCCGAGACGCGTTCGGTTACCATACTTCTCTTACTGGCCTGCATTGGACTGCTGATCGTGGGAGTTCTGTGGATAATCATCCTCCGCGATCTGCCTTCCAGTGTGGAGCTGGATCGATCACAATTCGCCGAATCGAGCATCGTATTGAGCGCGGATGGCAAAGAGCTTACACGGTATGCGGATCGCAACCGTACGTGGGTGCCCCTCGATTCGATTTCGTCGCACGTCACGGATGCGCTGATAGCGGTCGAGGATCATCGGTTTTACTCCCACTCCGGCATCGATTACCGACGACTCATCGGCGCGGTTTTCAAGACTGTCTCCGGAGACGTCCAGGGCGGATCGACCCTTACCATGCAGTTTGCACGCAACGCATTTCCCGAACTGGCCGATGATGGGAGGATCGCGCGCAAAGTTAAAGAGTGGATACTGTCTCTGAAGCTGGAGAGCCGTCACAGCAAGGACGACATCCTTGAGATGTACCTGAATACCGTTCCGTTCATGTACAATGCGTTTGGGATAGAGGCGGCCGCGCGCACATACTTCCAGAAACCCGCAATCGATCTCGAAGTGGATGAGGCGGCTACGCTAGTGGGAATGCTCAAGGGCACCGTTTACTACAACCCGGTCCGCAATCCTAAACGATCGCATGAACGCCGTAACGTGGTGCTGCGCCAGATGGTGCATCATGGTTATCTCGAGCAGGCCGCCTATGATGACATCCGTGATGAGGAAACGGAACTGAACTTCCGGCGGTTACGACGCGGCGATGATGTCGCCCCTTACTTCGCCGAGTATCTGCGTCTATGGCTCGACGAATGGGCCGAGGAGAATTCCTACAACCTGTACACCGACGGCCTCCGCATCCATACGACCCTCGATTCCGAGCTCCAGGCGGCTGCTGAGGAAGCCGTCCACCGGATTGGCGCTGATCTTCAAGCCGTTGCGGATGTCGAATGGAGCAGCTCATCAATTCCCCACCGATCCACGGTCGCATCTTCCTTCCGGAATTTCGCCGAAGGCGTTGACGCATTTGCCTATTTCTGGGAGGCGCATCCTCAGCTCAGCGACTACCTCCTGCGCCGGTCGTCCCAGTATCGCCAATTAACTGCAGCTGGTCTTGACGAAACCGCTGCGCTCGATTCCCTCCGCAACGACCACGCCTATGTGGATTCGGTTCGGACGGTTTACCAGACGTTGCAGGCTTCGCTCGTGGCCATCGATCCGCGAACCGGCGAGGTCAAAGCCTGGGTAGGAGGCCGCGATTTCAACCGATCTCAGTTCGACAATGTGGCCCAGGCCCGGCGTCAACCAGGGTCAACGTTCAAGCCGTTCGTTTTTGGTGCTGCGCTCGACCGCGGATACCGCTCCACGCATCTGGTTCGAGATGAGACCTTCGAATTCGTCGATCCACAAACGGGCCGCCGCTGGGCTCCGCGGAACGTAGGCGGCATTAGCGGTCGAACGATGACGCTGGAAGATGCGCTTGCGCTGTCGAAAAACACGGTGGCTGCCCGCCTGACCGTTGAGGTGGGGCCGGGAAGGGTGGCCGAATTTGCTCGGCGAGCGGGCATCACATCGGACATGGACGTCGTCCCTTCGCTGGGCCTGGGAACCAGTGAGGTCTCCCTGCTCGAGCTTACGGCTGGTTATGCCACAATCGCTGCAATGGGCCGCTACCATGAGCCGGTGTTCGTCTCACATATCGAAGATGTAAACGGACGCGTCGTAGCTCGCTTTGAGCGAACGAGCCGGCAGGCTATGTCGCCATCGACCGCATATGAACTCGTGGACATGATGCGCAGCGTGCTTGATTATGGAACCGGTATTCGAATGCGTACAGCCTATGGTGCCTCGGGCGAATTCGCAGCCAAAACAGGTACCTCTCAGGAAGGTGCCGACGGCTGGTTCATGTTCATGCACCCGAACCTGGTAGTTGGCGCCTGGGTCGGCTTTCCAACCTCGGCCATTACATTTCGCCGCGATTACTGGGGACAGGGTGCGCGCACTGCCCTGCCGATAGTAGGGGCTTTTTACCGAAACGCACGCAGCTCCTCTGCCAATCCCTATAGAAGTGGAAGCTGGGATCCGCCGGCGGGGTATATCCATCCAGAGCGACAAGACTCGCTATTGTTCGCGGGAGGAGATTGGCATTTCAATTACCTCCTCGATTCTTTGCGGCGGGGGTCGGAGGACCTGTTCGAGTCCGTCTCCGAAGAGGAAGAGATTCCTCTGGAGGAGTTGTCTACTGCGGATAGCCTGAATCGAATGCAACGGATCGATGCGAACCGAGAGACGATCACTCGGCAGGCCGAGGCACCCAACTCGGAGGTCGAAGCAGACACCACATCCGAAGACGCAGCGCCGCGTCGAAGAGGGTGGTAGATTAACAGTCTACAGGCGTGCCGTAGTCCTCACGCAATTCTAAAGAGCCTGTCCACGTAGTCTCGAAGTATAGCGGATTGAGATCTCTGGTACGTGAACAGGAATCGGCAGACAAGATTGTCAATGAGGGGGACACATCGCGCCGAATCGGTGCTTTTCACCAATCCCTGGTCAGTATCAATCCCGAGTCTTGACCGCAACTCCGTCCTCGATCTCGTTTGCGGGATGGATGATGACCACCTCGCCCTCGGACAACCCTGAAAGTATTTCAGACCGCAGGCCCGACTGATGTCCCACCGAGACGGGTCGGCGCGTGGCGCGGCCATCTTCCACCACGAACACGCCCCATTGATCACCCATACGGAATAAGGCGCTGGTTTCAACCTGCAACACATCAGCATCTTCCCAGATTACAAACCGCGCCAGCACCCGGTAATTGGAGCCGAGCGATTCCCAGACATTACCGGGCGACAGCAATTCCGAGATGATGGCCACGCGTCGTTCCTCGACACCGAGCGATGACACGTGAACCGACGCCTCTGGTTCGACCCGCTTAACGACCCCCTCGAGAACTCCGTCGCCGCCCCACTGATCCACTTCGATCCGGGTCCCGGGGTGGATTCGTACCGCGTCTTGTGACTGCACGTCGGCATGCACCTCGAGTCTGCGGGTATCCCCAATTTCAAGGATGGGTTCACCCGGATTCACGTGGCCCGCACTTCGTCGATGAACCGCCAGTACTTTACCTGCGGCAGGGGCAGTCAGGACCGTCTGGACCGAGGTCCCGTCCGCCGATCGTTCGATGGCTGCCTGCGCCGCCGCGAGTTCCGCGCGCGCTGTTGCTCGGGCGGCACGCGCCGCTGCGGCAGCGGCCTCCGCCTGCCGGGCATCGCTG
>CBFGXY010000039.1:0-10257 GCA_965652945.1 uncultured bacterium | reverse complement strand
CCTCACGCGCAGACCGCTACGAGAGAGACGGTCATCTTCTGATGGCGCGAGCGTCCACGATTCCCGAAGGACTCGAAGAGGTCACTCTTCCGAATTTGTTTGGAGACGGCGATGAGTTGACGATTCGACTGGATCCTGCCTTGTCGGTCATTCAGAATGCGGAACGGCTCTACGAAAAGGCCAGGCATACTCGTGATGCACGCAAACATGCGGAGCGGAGGATGGAGGAGCGCATCGGCCGCCTGGTGCGTATTCGTAGCCTGATTGAGGATCTCCGACGTTCCGAATCGCTCAAAGAGGTGAAGTCGCATCGAGAGAGAAATGCTGACTTATTGACGGCGGTGAGGTCTTCGGCAGAAGGTAAAGGCCAGGCGCAACCTTATCGCACGTTCGACTGGCAGGGATATGACATTCTCGTTGGTCGTTCCGCTCGGCATAACGATCGCCTGACGTTTGGTGTGGCAGGTAAGTTTGATCTGTGGCTCCACGCTCGGGGCGTGGCGGGATCGCACGTAATCATACCACGAAATCGAAATGAGCAGATACCGTCGTCCGTCATACGGCATGCCGCCGGCCTGGCCGCATGGTTCAGCAAGGCTCGTGGTAGCAGCCTGGTGCCGGTCATCCTGACGGAGCGAAAGTTCGTCCGACGTGCAAAAGGAGGTGGCCTGGGTGCCGTTGTCGTAGAAAGAGAAGAAGTGCTCATGGTGGAACCGCAGCCGCCCGGCAGCGAGGCCTCTGGATGAATCCCTCGTCTTTTGTATGGCACGTGTTGACCGTATCTTCGGGGCCGTCCATCTAAACTTGAAGCACACGATTATAATATGGCCTGGTGGGAAGCCCTCATCCTTGGACTCATCCAGGGTCTTACCGAGTTTTTGCCTGTTTCTTCGTCGGGGCACCTCGTCCTGGGTCAGTATATCCTCGGAATTAACGAGCCAGGCGTCACATTCGAGGTCTTTGTACATTTCGGCACCGTTCTGTCGATCCTGACCGTGTATCGAAAACGCATCGCGCAACTGCTTTTGGAATCGTTGCGTGCCCTCTCGAAGCCCTCGCGCCTTGCAGCAGCGTTCCGTCCGGGCACGATCGAGGCGATACGCGAGGAGCCGGCCACGTCCAGATCCGAGGAAGAGCAGGGCGATGCCCACGGTCCAGTTCGCCTTGCGATCTATATCCTGTTGTCGATGATTCCGACAGGACTCGTCTACATCCTATTCGGCGATTGGCTCAAGGCTAAGTTTTTGGATCCTCGATTCACATGCGCGATGCTTCTGGTGACCGGTGTGATACTACTTCTCATCCGGCTGCGGCCTCGTCCCAACAGCGTCTACACCCCGGGCAAGGCGCTCCTCGTTGGACTCGCCCAGGGAGCGGCACTCGTTCCGGGGATTTCTCGCTCGGGCTCGACCATCGCCGCCGCAGTTTACATGAATGTTGACCGCAAACAGGCAGCGGACTTTTCCTTCCTGATGTCTCTGCCCGTGATCCTGGGAGCAACCCTTCTCGATGTGATCGATTTGATTGGAGGAGGGGTAGCCGTCAACTGGGTGCCACTTATCCTTGGAGCATTCGTAGCGTATGTGTCCGGAATCTGGGCCATACGTATCGTCCTCGATTTCGTGAAGCGCGGCAAGCTCCAGTATTTCGGATACTACGTATTCGTAGTCGGTATTCTCGGCCTCATCTTTATTCGGTAGCTATAGATATGCAACTCAACAGTTTCGAGCGCAACGCCCGGCGAGAAATCGAAAAGTGGGAGCGCGGCGACTCCTCGATTCTCGTGCAGGCCATGAACTGGGCGATGAAACCCATGGACTGGGTAGTCGAACGTGTGGCACCGCCCGAGGTAACCGACCAGGCGGGTGCCGCTGTCGAACAGTTTCTATCGATGCTGAATGATGCATCGGAGTGGACCTACAACACGGACGACGTCATCCAGGCTGCACGCAAGCGTGGGCTCGACGTCGAGCAAGCGGAAGACCTTCGCCGCCAACCGTTGGAAGAGCTGGATGCTCTGGCACGCAGCCGTTTTTCGCAGAATACGATTCTGGCCGCCATCGAAGGAGGAGGAACGGGCCTCGGAGGCGTCTTCCTG
The DNA here is from genome assembly GCA_965652945.1 of uncultured bacterium. Classification (GTDB taxonomy): domain Bacteria; phylum Bacteroidota; class Rhodothermia; order Rhodothermales; family CAZKDQ01; genus CAZKDQ01. The sequence goes on along the minus strand of CBFGXY010000039.1, from coordinate 8,159 downwards.
ATTGCGGCGGACATTCCGCTACTCTTCACCATCAATCTGCGTCTTATCCAGCAAATCGGTGCCGCATACGGATTTCCTATGCGTGGACCGGCCTACCGCCCGCTGGTTCTGGCGATTTTCAATGTCGCTGCCTCCGGCGGGCGCGACGCCAAGAGTGCGGCACTGCGAGAGATCTCGGTTGCAGCGGCTGCGTTCGCCAATGAACTGGAATACCGGGGACGGGTGACCGGCACCTTCCGCGAACAGAATCGGCACGTCCCTCGGGAAATTGCGAAGAACATCGTCGGACGAAAGCTCGCCCAGACCATTCCCGTGGCCGGGGCCGCGGTTGGAGCAGGAATCAATTACTGGTTTACGACTGAAACCGCGGAGGCGGCGTTTATGTTGTTCCGCGCCATGTATCTCGAATGGAAAGAACGGAGCTAGGTGCTACATGGACCGCACGCCTCGCTCTCCCTTCCAATAACTTCCCTCTCGGAACTCATCACTCACACGCTAACGTGACCGATCTGCCCCTCGTGGCCATTGTCGGCCGACCGAACGTCGGAAAGTCGACGCTGTTCAATCGGCTTACCCGGTCGCGGGCGGCTATCGTGGACGATGTACCCGGAGTAACGCGCGATCGATCGTACGGAACGGCCCATTGGAATGGCCGGGAGTTCTCAGTCGTAGATACGGGTGGATTCGTACCCAACTCGGCGGATCGATTCGAAGAGGCAATTCGCGAACAGGTGTTCATCGCGATGGAAGAGGCCGATGCACTGCTCTTCGTAGTTGACACGACCACCGGCATCACGGATCTCGATGATGAGATGGTATCCATACTCAGGAAGACGGGTAAACCCGTGTTCGTGGTGGCCAACAAAGCGGATAACCAGGAGCGCCGCTGGGAATCGAGCGTCTTCTTCCAACTTGGCCTGGGCGACGTGTATCCGGTAAGTGCCATAAACGGATCGGGTACGGGAGATCTGCTGGACGATGTGGTAGCCGAGTTTCCGCCGGAAAAAGAGGTCGAGGTCGACGATCGACTGAGGATCTCCGTCATCGGCAGGCCCAACGTCGGGAAGTCGATGTTCGTCAACGCATTGCTGGGGCAGGAGCGATCCATCGTAACGGATGTCAGCGGGACGACGCGAGACGCGGTCCACACCCCGTATACATTCGAAGGTCGGGACATCCTGCTGGTCGACACGGCCGGTCTTCGCAAGCGATCGCGCGTGCAGGAAAACCTCGAGTTTTATTCGACGCTTCGTACCGAACGCGCCCTGCGCGAATGCGACATCGCCGTGATGTTGATCGACGCGGTCGATGGTCTTACGATGCAGGATATCCGGGTGCTGAAGCAGGCCGAAGAGATGCGAAAAGGCATCATCATCGGCGTCAATAAATGGGACCTTGTCGAGAAAGAGACGAACACCGCACGTGACTACACCCGTGCTATGCACGAACGGTTACAGACACTAGACTACGTACCCATCATTTTTATTTCGGCCCTCACGAAGCAGCGTGTTCACCGAGTGATCAAGAAGGCGCTGGAGATCGATACCGAACGAAAAAAGCGAATTCCGACGCACGAATTGAATACCTTCCTGCAGGAAGTCGTCGAGAAGGTGCGTCCGCCAACCTATCGGAATCGATTCGTACGTATCAAGTACGTGACCCAGGTCCGGGAGACGCCTCCGGTGTTCGCGTTCTTCTGCAATTTCCCCAAAGGAATCACCGAATCGTATCGCCGCTACCTCGAAAATCAGCTCAGGGCCCGGTTTGGCTTCGAAGGAGGGCCGATATTACTCGTATTCAAGCAAAAATGAAGTCGAAATTCGGTATCGTGGTCTCCGACTCTGTATTTTGATACCGATTGAAACGGTCCAAGAACCCCAACCCGTCTTCGTAACGTACACGGGTTTCGATCCTTCTACACGCACGAGAACGAACTCGTATCGATAGAGCAGGCCATGCCAGGAGAATATGTCAATCTGAGGAATGAGAACGAGCGCAAGCTCAATTTCTGGGAGCGGATTTTTCTCCCTGAGATCTTCCGAGGACTGGGTTACACATTCGACAAGATGAAGAATGAGCCCAGCTACTCGCTGGAGTATCCCGAGGAGCAGTGGTATCCGCCCGACAGTTATCGGGGGAGGCCGGTTCTGGTCCAGGAAGATGGGCGTCCTCGATGCGTATCCTGCAATCTCTGCGCCCGGGCGTGTCCTCCGATGGCCATCTCGATGCAGTCGCATGAAGTGGACCACGTCAAGGAACGCGAGCCGAAATGGTTCGAAATCAACATGCTTCGCTGTATTTACTGCGGATACTGCGAGGAAGTGTGCCCCGAGGAAGCGATCGTGATGTCGAAGGAATATGACCTCACGTTCCAGGATCGCGACGAGGCGATTTTCGGCCTGGATCGGCTGCTTATTCCAAAAGAACGACTGAAAGACCGGCTCGACTATCTCGAGGACTACAAGAACCAGCAGTTTGGCGAGCAGTGGGATTATCGTCGCGACAACAACATCCACAGCGTCAAGGACCAGCGGTTTGTTAACTGGCTGGCTGACGAGGGATTGAAAGAGCTCGCGGCGGCCGAAGAAGGAGAACTCGTCGCGGATGATCAGAGTTGGGGATCGGAGCGCCACGGCCCCGGTGTCGACAAGCCTGCGAACTGATGAACGGATCGCCCCACAAACCAGCTGCTCGGTCGTGATTGATCTGCCCGCCATTGTATCGCAGGCAGAATACCTCCTGAATGAGATTGCCGCGTTGCGCGTCGTGATCGGGTACATGCCCGAGGAACTACTCGAGGCGCGCCTCCCGCCGACGAATAGATCGGTGAAGGAGTATTACGGGGCGATTGTGGAGGTGACGGAGAAGCACGCCATACCCGAAGTTCATCAGCCCGATGCGGGGCAGGAATGGCCCGATCCAGCGGCGATCGACTTTTCGCGCGACTGGAACGCCCTGCCAATCCAGGATATCCTCGATATGGTGGGAGATAATAGAAAGTCCGTCCTGGAGATGGTCGCGGCAGGCGATGAGAAAGTCACGCCGGAGGTGGTGCAGCGTCTGGTACGCTTCGACTTGATGACACAGCGTCTGATCACGGAACGTCTCTTCGATGCGCAGCCGCAACCGCCCACACGGCCTAACGATGCGCATTAGCCGCCAATCACGCCGGGATAGAAGCGATAAAATGGGCTACTCAGGGAGTTGTTCGGCTCCAGACGTTGAAAAATACTCGAATAGGCTGTAGTTCCTGGATGATACTGCGGTTGATCGCGCCGTGGTTTCGTAATTTTAGGTCATGCGCCACATCCCGGCGCAAAGAATCAGAGGTACCAGGCGCATGGCCTCACGCGGGCTCACATACGACCAGCTGATGGCAGCGGTGCAGAGAAAAGAGCTCTCACCGCTGTATTTTTTATTCGGTGAGGAATCTTTCCTCATGGATGATGTGCAGTCCGCTTTGCTCGAACATGCGCTGCAGCCGCACGAAAGGGACTTCAATCTCGACATCGTATACGGGGCGGAAGCCGATGTCAGACAGGTTTTGGCTCTGTGTTCGGGGTACCCCGTGATGGCAGAACGACGTGTCGTCGTAGTACGAGATTTTGACCGGCTGGAAGGAAATACCCTTTTCAAGGGATACGCCGAGAAGCCCAATCCGACGGCTATCGTTCTGCTGCTGTGTAACAGGAAGCCTAATCTTGCTACCCATCCGTACCGGGCGCTCAGAGAGCACGCTGTCTGGGCGGAGTTCCAATCGATCACGTCACGTAAGCTTCCGAGCTGGATCAAGGCGTATGTGGAGCGGCACGGCTACCGGATCGAACCGGCTGCGCTTCATATGCTGGGCGAGTTTCTGGACACGGATCTTCGGACAGCGGCGAGCGAGATCGAAAAGCTGTTCACATTCATAGGAGAACGAAAAGAGATAACATCAGACGATGTGTTGCGAGCGGCAGGTCAAACGAGGGAGTTCAGCGTGTTTGAACTTCAGCGTGCAATCGCCGAGCAGCGATTCAATGACGCAGTCAGGATCTCGAACCGCTTGCTGACTAAGGCGGCCAACCCGCTGGGCGAAGCACTCAAGATCGTGGCCGTCTTAACGTCTTTTTACACCAAACTCTGGCGGCTTCTGCCACTGATGGCCGAACGGCTGCCCGAGAAGGCAATGGCAGGACAGATCGGAGTACCCCCTTACTACATGAGCGAATACCTGGGCGCCGTGCGGCGCCTCGGTTTGCCTGGAGTGGAGCGGTCCTTCAGCGCCCTGCTTGCTGCCGATTTTGAACTAAAGGGTGGCGCCACGCAGAGCGCCAACGCCATCCTGCTTCTTCTGCTGAGCCGTCTCATCACGGCTCGAGGATGAAGAGGCCGCACCTTAACGGTTTGATCACCGGACCGCGCCCCGGCGCGTTCCAAACTAAAATCTCGATGGCCAAACCACTTGTCAATAAAGAGGTTCGGGCGCGGAAATCCAACCCGAACAATCGTCACCATGAGGCACTGAGCCAGATGAGTGACGAGGACCTGATGTCGCACTTTCAGGCGGGGACCGTCGAAGCATTCGACATCCTTGTAAGCCGATACAAGGACCCGCTTACGAACTATATCTACCGGTTCCTGGGAGACATGAAGGAGTGCGAGGACCTGCTGCAGGAGACGTTCCTGAGGGTCTATCGCAACCGGCATTCCTATCGGCGCATCGCTAAATTTTCTACCTGGCTCTATACGATCGCCGGAAACCTTGCTCGAAGCGAGTATCGGAAGCGGAAGCGCCGCCGTCTCTACTCGCTCCAGTCGGTCAACCGCGACGACGAGGAGTACGAGGTGGAGATTCCCGATGAGACGTTCTCTCCCGACAGGCACACCGATAGCACCATCCAGGATTACTTCATCCAGGAGGCTCTGAAGCAGATCCCGGAAGAGTTTCGCGAGGTCGTCGTCCTGCGTGACGTACAGCAACTCGCATACGAGGAGATTGCTGAAATCACAGGGCTGCCTATGGGAACGGTAAAGAGCCGAATCAACCGCGGACGAACCAAGCTCCAGTCGCTGCTAAAAGACGTCTACACGCCCGCACGCGAGTAGCAGCGTCCACTGATGGCGCTTTTGTGCTTATTCAGAGTGTAAATCGACCCTTAGAGGTGGATTTCAAAGCCCGGCCGGGATCCTCCGACCGGGCTTCTTGTTTCTTTAGCCGATCAGTAACGGTAACGGTTTCAATCCGGACCGCCCATGCAACACGGCGACGATTCTTCTGATTACGACAAGCACGCCTTCGGAGGCATGGACGAACTCCTCTGTGAGTACGTCGATGGCACGATGGACCCCGGTGTGCGGCAGGTGTTCGAAGAGTACATGCAGGTCAATCCTGAGCTGGCCGAGCATGTCGAAAACCTGAGGGAAACGCGGGATCTGCTCTATCGCTATCGCTGCCAGATCCACGCTCCGTTTGGATTCGGGCGTCGTCTGCATCGAGAAGTGACGGATCAGATGATGCATTTGGAGCAGCCCGGTTCTATTCCACCCTCCGAGAAGGTCCGGCAGGCCACGTCATTCACCTCGATCTTCATGGCAGTGATGGTGGTGGGGCTGGTGACGGGATCGTTGTTCGTGGAGGAAGGTCCCGTCGTTCGCGAGTCGATACGTGAGGTCGTCGAATCGAGCGATGGACTGCGGCCTGCGCAGATTTCCGATCGCATGCCGATGATGCCACCTGTTAAGTCGAGTTTTGGAAGTCTCGACCGGATGTTCTTGGTTCCGCCTCGTCCTGCGTTCGACGTAACACTTCCACTTGATACGCTTCGGAAGAGTACCGTCTATACAGATCAGAGCCTGCTGATTTCGAGCCCGCTGCCCTAACGGCGAATTACATGTCTCCGCCGTCATCCGGTGTTAGCTTCAGCAGCCAACCACTTCCCTCGCGCGTCCCATCCTCCAGCAGCCAGATCGCGCCGTCGGGGCCTTGCTCCACTTCGCGAATCCGCCGTTGCATTTCGAATCGTTCGGCCTCACGAGCCGAGTCGCCGTTGAACTCGACGCGCACCAGCGACATCGATGACAGGCCGCCGATGAATCCGTTGCCCTGCCAGGCGGGGAACTGGCTTCCATCGTAGATCATGAAGCCCGCGGGCGAAATCACAGGATTCCAGGTAATGACGGGAGCCTCGAACTCGGGGCGGGTATCATGATCAGGAATCTGAGTGCCGTCGTAATGGTCGCCGTTAGAAACCTCGGGCCATCCGTAATTGGCTCCTCGTTGGATGAGATTGAGCTCATCGCCCCCCATCGGTCCCATTTCATGTGCCCAGAGCCTTCCGCCCTCACCAAAGACGAGACCCAGGATATTACGGTGGCCCATCGACCACACCTGGGAAGCAACCTCGCCCTGATCTGCGAACGGATTGTCCTCCGGCACCGTGCCATCGTCGTGTAGACGGATCAGCTTGCCGAGATTTGTCTGAAGATCCTGAGCGGGGTCCATCTCCCTGCGATCACTCGAGCTAATCCAGAGCATACCGGAATCGTCAAAAGCGATTCGGTATCCAAAGTGCCCCTCATCTCCCGTCTTCGGGGTTTGCCGCCACAGCACTTCAAGGTTCTCCAGAGCACCACCGCCATTGTCATCCAGATTCAGTTGCGCTCGAGCAACTGCTCCTCCCAGCAATCCGCCATCGCCCTGCTCCACGAAGCTGATGTACACCAACTGATTACTCGGATAATCCGGATGCAGAACGACGTCGCCCAGGCCTCCCTGCTGTACGTGTACCACATCGGGGACGCCCGCGATACTCGTCCGCGTCTCATCATCGAGATTCACCAGATGCAGGGTGCCCGACATCTCCGTGACGAGAAGTCGGCCATCCGGCAGAAACGTCATTGCCCACGGATAATCGAACTGCATCAATTCCGTGGTTTCAAAGGCATGGCCGCCGTTGTCCGGAATCGGCTCACCGTTTGGAATCCCATTTAGCTCGTCCGTCTGTGGACCGGTACACGCGGACAACATGGCGACTGCAACAGCGGCAGAAAAGGCGAAGAGGCGCACTGACGAAAACGATGTCATAGCTTGTGGCGGTGTATGTGTGACACCCAAGAGGTCACGATACATCGTCCGATCGCACGGAATCCAATCTGACTTGTGACAGACCGGTCATTTAAGTGAGATGCAAAGTAGAGGAGTCAATGCCCGAACGGAAGGGGAACGAATCAACCCTGTTGGCATGCCGTGAGGCTCCTATGAATACGAGTCGTTGGGAGACAATGTGATGGTATTGTGACTTTCAGTATCCGGTGTATTTATATATTACTGATCTTCAAAACGGCGTCTATGAACGCGACCCATTAAATATGCTGGTGCGCTGCTTCCTAACCATTGTCAGCTTTTCGGTACTGGCCCTCATTGCACGGCCGGCCGTCGGGCAATCCAGTTTTGAGGAAGCCGTAATCGACGTTGGCAATGTAGGCATCACTATTACGAACTCCGGTTTCTTTGGGAAAGCCAACGTCCGGAATAATCCCACCGGTCCGCCTTCATTTGAATACCCGCTCGAGTCGGGCGTAGAGCACCTGTTTGAAGCGGGCCTATGGATCGGTGCGCGACGGAGTTCGGATCAGACCATTACCGTCCGAACCGGCGCCGTGACGACATCAGGTGGATATCAAGCCGGTGCATCCGGATACGAGTTCGCCCCGATCGATCTGATCTTCGAGCGCAGCAGCCTCCTCACATCCGACGCGTATGCACCCCGGGCGATAAGTCATCAGGACTATGTGACCTCCTACGCCGACACGTTTCGCGTTCTACCCGGCACCCAGATCCCGATGCCCGACGTACAAGGAAGGCTTGGCGCTGTTGTGCATCAGTCGAGCTACGCGTGGAATTTCCCTTTCGCCGAGCACTTTGCTATCCTCAACTTTGATATCGTCAACGCGAGCGACGCCGCGTGGGACAGCGTCTATGTGGGCATCTTCCACGATATCGTCGTGCGCAACGTCAACACGACGCTGGATCAGGGTACGGCCTTTTTTAACAAAGGCGGACTGGGATATATAGACGATCTGCATGCGCAGTATGCCTTCAATGCAGGTGGCACCGAAGAAACCATCTCACCGGTGACGGGATCGACCGACTCTTCTGAGCTCCGATCCCAGTAAAG
>CBFGXY010000038.1:0-10371 GCA_965652945.1 uncultured bacterium | reverse complement strand
TGCTGGACATGACGTCCAACTCAAAGGCGCAGTTCTTCCGCGGCAGCTGGATCGGAGGCTTCGGAAATCTGGCGACGATAAATAATCTCAACGGCGCCCTTAGGCCCCATCACGGCGATTTCGGCGGTTGGCCAGGCAAAGTTCAGATCCCCTCGGATGTGCTTGGAGTTCATCACGTCGTAGGCGCCGCCGTAGGCCTTGCGCGTGATAACGGTTATTTTCGGCACGGTCGCCTCGGCAAAGGCATAGAGGAGCTTCGCGCCATGTTTGATGATGCCACGCCATTCCTGATCGGTACCGGGAAGAAAGCCGGGTACGTCTTCTAACACGAGGAGTGGAATGTTGAAGGCGTCGCAGAAGCGAACGAAGCGGGCGGCCTTCAGCGAGGCATCGATGTCAAGTACGCCTGCAAGCACGGCGGGCTGGTTGGCTACGATTCCGACCGATCGGCCGCCGATGTGGACGAAGCCAACAATGATGTTCTGAGCAAAGTCCGGGTGGATCTCGAAAAAACGACCATTATCTACGAGCTCACGAATCACTTCGTGCATGTCGTAGGGTTTGTTCGGGTTCGACGGTATTATGGTGTCAAGCTGCTCACTCTCGCGCTCGGACATGTCGTCGGTCTCGAACGTCGGGGGCGGGTCCTCGCAGTTCTGAGGGATGAAGTCGAACAACTCACGGATCTTGAGCAGGCATTCAGCCTCGGTCTCGCAGGCCAGATGGGCTACGCCACTCTTTGAGGCGTGGGTCTCAGCCCCACCGAGTTCTTCGCTGGTCACATCTTCCTGTGTTACGGTTTTCACCACATGAGGCCCGGTGACGAACATGTAGCTCGTCCCCTTTACCATGAAGGTGAAGTCGGTTATGGCAGGGCTGTATACGGCACCTCCGGCGCATGGCCCCAGGACGGCAGAAATCTGGGGGACGACACCCGAAGCAAGCGTATTTTGAAGGAAAATGTCTGCATAGCCGCCGAGGGAGACCACTCCTTCCTGAATGCGGGCACCTCCAGAGTCATTGAGGCCGATGATGGGCGCACCATTCTCCATCGCCAGTTCCATGACTTTGATGATTTTCTCTGCGTGGGCCTTTCCCAGGGATCCACCGAAGACGGTAAAGTCCTGGCTGAAGACGTAGACGAGGCGCCCTTTGATGGTACCGTAACCGGTAACCACACCATCTCCATATGGTCGCATTTGCTCGAGCCCGAAATCGTGGCTCTGATGCCGTACGAACATTCCCAGCTCCTCGAACGAATCGTCGTCGAGCAGGAGATCGAGGCGTTCGCGCGCCGTCAGTTTGCCTTTGCGATGCTGTTGCTCGATGCGGGCCGGTCCGCCACCCAATAGCGCTCGGTCGCGGCGGTCTTCGAGGTCGTGGAGCGGATCAAGGTTGGTGCGTTCAGGCATGGGGTCGAGATAGTGTAGCGATAATACCGTTGCATCCGGGGTCAATCCGCAAGAACCAGGTCCTTAATCATAACCCGCACCCATCTACGGGCGCTGGGTACGATCGGTGTAGCGAATCAGGCTCCCGGGCCGCACAAGATACATCGTTGGATGGGCCCCGTCATAGGCGGAACGAGACGCCTGGGCCGGTTTTACGACCGGCAGCAACGTGCGGCGAGTCGCTCTACCTGCTCGTTCACTGAAATCACACTACACCCAACTTTACTTGCGTCTGTCCGTATCCTTGAATCGGGCCTCGACCATATCGGTAAATCCAACCGCGGCGTCGTCGTAAATGTTGATTTCGTGGCGTCGGAAGACGTCTCTCGCAATGATCTGCGAGGCTTCGGTCCACGTCGGGGCGGCATCGATCCGGGCAAGTGCGGATCGGTAATCTTCTTCGGAGCCCTTGAACAACTTCTGAACGAACATCCGCCGACTGCGAGCGCCTCTCGAACCCAGCACGCGACGCTCCAACTCTTTGACATCCAACCGATCACTTCCGGAAGGATTCTTCGTTTCGAAGCTACGATCGGGTTCGGGCAGCGGTTCGGCAGTCGATCGCCGGGCGTTTGTTCGCCCGAAATCGCGTCCGGTAACTTCATCGGACGGCGTCGCCAGGCCGTCTCGACGAAAACGCTGCCACATCGGCACGACGGGACCCGGCGCGGGGGAAGGATTGGTCGGATTCGGACTCGATCGTTCGGGCGTGCGCTGGAACTGCTTCCAGAGCGGAACCATTCCTCCCACGGGCTCAGCGACCGGTTCGGGATCACTTAAACTGGAGTGCTCGGAGGAACGATGAGCTTCCTCAGTGTCCTGCGGATTATCAAACAGAGTCGGTTCGGCTGTCGTGGCCTTCTCCTCGAGCAACTCACGCAATTCATCCACATCGATCAAATGCGTTGGCGCAAAGGTCTCGAGCCGAAGGAGGATCGCCCCGAGCTCTTTTTCGCGGAAAAACGCACGCAGAAGATCTGCCGGAACCCCGTCCTCAAAATCAGGAGTCACGGCGAGTGTTTCGTACAGCGGCGTGAGCATATCCAGCCACTCATCCGGCGTGAAATCAGACGTCATTTGCCGGTCGATCCGGTGGAGAACCGAATCGAGCCGTGCCCGCTCCACGTGCTCGATGTTGCGTTCGGCGAAATAGTGCCGGAGCACCTCCTGGAAATACGGATACGCAGCGAACATTCGCATCCGCTCCAGAATCTCCTCCACGTCGAGAGAAGGCTCGGCGCGTTCGAAGATCGTCCCCTGCAACGTAGCCGACGGCCTGATCAGGTACCGCAGAACGACGTCACTTGCCTGGCGCAAGGTATCCGATAGGCGATCGGGAGGGAACTGAACGTTCCTGGTGACCGCAACCGCGAATGCTGTTCGCGCCCTGCGGACATCCACCGACTCGGCAATCCAGACGTCACGCTGATTATTGATAACTGCCGCCACTCGCTCGGCTTCAGACTCGAGCGTGGCAAGGAGGTAACTCCGAATTGGAGAAGGAATGTCGGACGAATCGATGGCCTGTTTACTGATCGGCTCGCCCGACTCCAGTTTTTCTACGAGAGCCTGATGGATCTTCCGACTGACGTCCTGAATCATTGCAGTTTCAAATCATGGTGCCTGGTGGGGGCGCTATGGCATTTGCGGGTCGGATGTTCCGATACTCTCCTCCGCATCATGAGAAGCTACGCACGGCCCGAACCAATATTGCATGAACCGAATTAATTCCACCAGACGGACGGGAATCCGCAGAGGGAGGCTACTCGGCCCGGACCTCATCTTGCTCATACTTTTGGGTGTTATACTCGTCTGGATGTCCATCGCACTGGCGGCGGATCGATCGCCCGAGGAGAGGCAATATCTAATGCGAATGTGGACGCTGACAGCATCGGGGTTCATATCGGTGGCGATGCCGCACATTCTTTATCCGCAACAGGATTTTCGTCTTTACCTGCTCACGGCACCCACAAGGCAGACACTCCTGTTTGACACGCTGCGCCGCGCGTCCCCACTGTTATTACTGATGATGATCCCACCCGGTGTGATGATGATTTCAGGCGGAGCCTGGGGCGCAAAGATCGCTGCTGCCTTTTCGATTGGAGGCGTCTGGGGTCTCGCCATAGAGCGCTTCGTACGCATGGGCGCGGTGTCGCAAGGCTGGCAGGATGGAACTCGCGGGGCATGGTACCGAAAATCTCTGGAGGTGATGTCTGTGCCACCGGCGATCCCGCACGGATCCATACCGACGATATTGGCGACGACGGGACTGTTTACGGTGGCGATAGCAGGTGTCGTTCTGTGGTCGGCCCTGGCAGGAACGATGATGGAAACGATTCCTTCGCTGGCCCTTCTGTGGATCGGACTGCTGGCAATCGGCCGACTTTTTCCTCGAATTGATGCGGAAAGCTTCCGCACGCAGGCGTTTTTCGTCGAGATCTTCCGGATGTACGGAGGAAAGCTGGAGGCAGAACGGGAGGCCGTTCCATACGAATCCATTTATTGGGCGCCCCGTCGACTGCGACCGGCCATCTGGTCTCAACTGGTACAAATGGACCGCAGAGCACCTCTTGGACGGCTTATCGCAGTTGCACACGTGCTCTTGTATATGTTGATGTGGAGCCAGGGATATGACACCGCGGTGGCAGGATACCTGTTGATGTTCTCTCTTGCGAAAAATATGGCGCCGGCAATCATCTCTTCGGATGACGCATCTCCGCCCGTTTTCAACCGCTTTATGCAGTCGAGTGCCGATTGGATCTGGACGCGTACCTTCATGTCTCTGCGATGGACTCTTCCATGGATTATCAGCCTTTCGGTCATTGCCCTCTTTTCATCATCCTTTCCTGCAATCCTTATTATGATCTGGACGGCGGTCGATGTCCTTCTGGCAGTGTGCGGTGCCTTTGTCATCACCTATCTCAACGAATATCGACACCAGCGAGCCCTTGCCTGAACGCCTCATCCTTTCTGACGTCACCAAGCGCTATGGTCGTGGTCCCGCCGTCATCGATAGGCTGTCTCACACGTTTGAGCCCGGCCACGGAACGGCGCTCGTCGGGCCTAACGGCTCGGGAAAAACGACCCTCATACGACTCATAACTGCGCTGTCTTTTCCGACATCGGGGTCCATCACCTACGGCACGCTGCGCATTCATGATGAGCCTGCAACGTGGCTGAGGAAGGTCGGGTATGTGGATGATGCAGGTGCCTTACCGCAATATCTGAACGCGATTGAACTGCTCGAGTGGATCAGCAGATCGCGTAACACCTTCGATCGATTCGGCCGTGAAGGTCTGCACGAGCTTCTCGACAAGGTCCGACTGGATGAGCGGCGTGAGAATCTGATCGGAACGTATTCGACGGGGATGACCAAGAAGGTTCATATTGCGGCCGCTCTCGCGGGCGATCCGACGGTGCTCATACTGGACGAACCATTCCGAGGCCTCGATTCGGAGACACATCAAGCCATCGAGTACATCCTGGCGGGCTTCATCCGTGAAGGCGGACTGCTGATTATGGCATCCCATATCGAGCCGAGTGTGGAGCGTTTGTGCGATGCGGTGCTCGAGCTGGCTCCTCGTCCGTAGAATGAAACCGTTTCCATCCTCCTGTGTGGCAATGGGGATTGCCATAAATCTTTGGTCGTTTCCCATGCGACCAGGTTCAGCCAGGAACGCTTAATCTTCCATATCCGATACTATGCGCTCGATCGATGCTGATTTCGCTCGTCATGTAGCCTGGACGAGTAACCATCCGCTCGGACTGGAAGTTGAGCGGGCCGAAGGGCCTTTTTTATACCTGAGCGATGGCCGTCGAATCATCGACTTCATCAGTGGAATCGCCGTCTCGTCGCTCGGGCACGGGCATCCGCGGGTGATCGATGCAATCAAGGAGCAGGTCGATCGGCATCTTCACGTGATGGTCTATGGCGAGCTCGTGCAGCGTCCGCAAGTAGAACTGGCCACGCTTCTGGCGCAGAATCTGCCGTCTGAACTGTCGGTCGTTTATTTCACGAATTCGGGAACGGAAGCAAACGAGGGCGCTCTCAAGCTGGCGAAAAAACGCACCGGCCGGTCCCGTATCATATCATTCGAACGGTCTTATCATGGAGATACACATGGATCTCTCAGCGTAACGGGCCGGGACGTGTATCGAAAACCGTACGAGCCTCTTCTGCCGGGCGTCACGTTCCTGCCATTCAACGATATCGAGGCGCTCGGCGCCATCGACGACTCCGTAGCATGTGTCATTACCGAGCCCATTCAGGGAGAAGGAGACGTCAACGTGCCCTCCGCGGAATGGATGGGTGCGCTCCGCCAACGGTGCACAAGCGCCGGAGCCTTACTGATCTTCGATGAAATACAGACCGGATTCGGGCGCACCGGACGCCTTTTTGCATTTGAGCACTTTGAGATCCAGCCGGATATTCTGACGTCGGCCAAGGCGATGGGTGGAGGAATGCCGCTGGGCGCGTTCATTTCCAGTCCCGAAATCTTCGAGGTCATGCGCGACGATCCGCCGCTCAGTCATGTGACCACCTTTGGTGGGCACCCTGTTTCCTGCGCGGCTGGCCTGGCCGCGCTGCGCACGATCGTGGATGAAAATCTGCCGGCGCGTGCGGTGGAAATAGGAAAGCGCGTCCGGGAGCGACTGGTTCATCCCGGAATTCGAGAGGTACGGGGGATGGGGGCACTGCTGGGTATGGAAATGGTCAGCTCGGAGGTTGCAGAACGCACAGTCAATAAGTGCATAGAGGAGGGGATACTTCTGGGATGGACACTTCATTCGAATACGCTCATCCGAATCGCACCTCCGCTTAATGTAACGTGGGATGTACTTGACAGCGCGCTTTCGACTATCTTAAACGCGATTGATTTTGCCTTGCGATCGTAATTTTGATGGGCGAGTCGACTATGCTTAAGTTTTTTCGTCCAGCGCCGATCCTTGGTGTCTGACTTTTGTCTCCGGCCTTTCGGGTATCATGTCGGCCAGTAAACCTTCCTCTTTCGTCTTGCGATCGATGATTCGTCAGGCCGGTGCCTGGCCGATCGTGACGGTGATGCTCATCGGCGGCGCGTTGGCCGCGCATGGATGGGTCACGAGCGCCTCGATGCAGCGCTTGAACGCTCACATCGATGTTGTCGAGCGGGCTCAGATGATAAGAGATGATGTCGAGTCGCGGGTGCAAGCTCGTGAGGCTTTTCGTACCGATGACCCATCAACCCTTGAGGCATATCAGGAATTTGCGCGCCGTATCGAGAGCCATCTGGCCGGCGCATCTGCCTCGGCCTCCGAGATTCTCGTGCCCGCGGTTCAGCGACTTGACTCACTCAACAACCTGATTTTCGTAACCGATCAGCAGGCGATGCAGCCGATCGGGGAAGGCATTGTCGCTCAGCCTGGTTCACAAACTCCCGATGTTTCGGCGGTTGATCTGGCGGGCGAGTTCGAGTCGACTCTAAGCGACTACGTAGAGCTGAGTGAGGCATCAATTTCAGACGTTCCGGCCTCCGAAAGGATGGCGGTGCCGGTCATTTTGATCCTGCTGCTAATTTCTGTCACATGTTCATGGGTTCGGGCCGTGCGTCTTCACCGTCAGGCAATGACGCGGCAATCCGCCGCGCTGAAAAGTCTGCAGCAGGCACAACGCCATAAGGCGGCCATCATCGAAGCGATCCCCGATATCATTTTCTTGCATGAACGGGACGGTACCTTCGTGGATGTAAGTGAATCGAAATTTGATTCGCTTCTGATACATCCGAAGGATTTCCTCGGCAAAAGAATCGAGGACGTACTTCCACCCGAAATAGCCGTGCCGGGTGCGAAGGCGATCCGTGCGGCGGTCGAAACGGGAAAACAGCAGTATCTCGAGTACGAACTCGATGTCGACGGGCGAGCGGGCGAGTTTGAGGCTCGGTTCATTCCGGTCGACTCCGATCGCGTGCTTGCGATGGTGCGAAATGTCAGCGACGAGCGCAAATCTGAACGGGCGCGCCTCGAAGCGGAGGCGAGGTTCCGGTCCCTCGTCGAGCATTCGTTCATTGGGATCTACATGATTCAGGACGGCAATTTCATATACGCTAATCCGCAGCTCGGCCGAATCATGGGCTTCAGCACCGATGAGATCATCGGTAAGAAGATTGAAGATTTCTGTCACCCCGACGACCGGGCAATAGTACGGGAGAACTTGCGGCGCCGCCTCGATGGAGAGGTGGATCATGTGCGGTACTCACTCAGGGTTCCATCAGCAACCGGGGGATTCGTTACGGTCGAAGTGTACGGGTCTACGACGACGATCGAAGGCCAGACAGCCATCATCGGGACCATGCACGACATCACGGAGCGCGAGAAGCAGCGGAAGGAAATCGCGGATCTGAAGGCTTTCTACGAGGAGACGTTGAACCGCCTTCCCATCGAAATTGCCGTACTCGATAGCAAGGCCCGCTATGTCTACGTGAATCCGCTCACGGCGCGCTCGCCTGAAAAACGACAGGCATTGCTGGGATCGACGCTCGAGGAATACTGCCGTGCGAATGATTTGAAAGATGAGCTTTTCGCACGTCGCCAGCGATGGGTCGAGCAGGTGGTGGAGACCGGCGAAGGCTCAAGTCTTGAGGAGGTCGTACACTCGAGCAATGGTCCGGATCGCCACATTCTGCGCGTAGCCGCCCCTGTTCACGACGAGGAGGGGAAAGTTAAGTATGTCGTGGGATACGCACTCGACGTTTCGGATCGGAAGCAATACGAGAAGAAGCTCCTCGACGCGAAAGAACGTGCTGAGGAATTGGCGCAGCTCAAGAGCGCCTTCCTCGCAAACATGAGCCATGAAATCCGGACGCCGCTCACCGGCATACTCGGGTTCGCGTCCGTACTGGAAGATGAGGTCCCACCTGAACAACAGCACTTTGCCTCTCTCATCGTCCGCAGTGGAAAACGGCTCCTGGATACGCTGAACGCCGTCCTCGACCTGTCAAGATTGGAGGCCGGAGAGATGAAGCTCGAGATCAAACCGGTGAATCTCGGTTCGGAGGTGAACGAGATCATCTCATTTCTACGCTCGCTCGCAGTGGAAAAGGGCATATCACTGGAAATGAACGAGCCGGAGAATCCAGTCAAAGGAATGGTGGATGCAGGGGCATTGCACATCGTACTGAACAATCTCGTCGGGAATGCGATCAAATTCACCGACGATGGATTCGTGCGTGTCGAGGTGGCACCCAAAGGCCATCGATGCTGCGTCCGGATCGTGGACACAGGTGTCGGGATCGACGAAGCGTTCATTCCACAGATTTTCGATGAGTTCAAACAGGAGAGCATCGGTCTTGCGCGCAGTCATGAAGGAGCAGGCCTGGGACTGGCCATCACCCGAAAATTGATCGCAATGATGGACGGCACAATCGAGGTTTTTAGCAGAAAGGGGGAGGGAACCACATTCGAAATCACGTTTCCGCGCGCGCCTGATCAACTGGATCTGCCCCTGAACGATGTCGCCTCTTCCGAATCGCCCAACGTGTTATCTTGAGCGAGCATCCTTCTGTACTTATTCGCGGTAGTCGAGATGTGGGTTAAAAATGTCGTGGTGGATTTGTTGATGGTCGTGCTGATTGCACTGGCCACACTGGCAGATGTCACGGCCGCCTACTGGGTCGTGATCATTTACACTCCGTTGATGCTGGTCCTGAAGGTGGTGGCACTTCTTGCAGACAGTGTCACGGGCCAGTTCGGCAAGCCCCGCGAAACACCGCCGCCGTGGATCTTTCATTTGATTTATGCGCTCAGCATTGCCCTTTTAGCCTTCGACGCAAAGTGGATCCTGGCAGCAGGATGGGCTGCAATCTGGATATTATCGGTGATCACTGAAAAGCGATCCGAGATGAGGAGGCGAGGGAAGATGCGGGTGTCGTAAGCCGTATCATTGACCGCGATTAAACAAGTATCACCCCCGGGCGATGGTCACCAACTACTTCACGTTAGTCGCCCTGGTCGCTGAGTGGCAGTCGATGGTGGGTTATCGCATTGGAGATGCCTACTCGCAGCATCGGGGGGAACTGACGCTTGCCCTTTACCGCGGTCCAGACGATGAGACGTGGTCGATCCGCATCGCAACCGCCGGTTCCACGCCCTCTTTGTTCCGATATGCGGGCCATAATCGCCCTAAAAAGAATGTCACTCCGCTGTTCGATCAGTGGTGGGATCGGCCGATCGTTTCGATTCGAGTAGCACTTCGCGACCGGTTCATCCAGATCCGATTCGAGGGCGGCTCAGCGCTTGAGATCATGCCGTTCGGGCCGCGGGCAAATGTGTTCGTCATCGATGAGGATCGGATCATTCTGGAGGCATTCCGCAAGAACGACGAACTCTCCGGAACCGCCGCACCGTCGCCGCAGCCTGCTCCCGACCTCCCGAATCATGCCGAGGAACTCCGCGCATCGATTGAGGAGCAGAGGGGCTCTCTCGTCAAACGAATCAGCCGCGCGTTGCCGCTTGTGAATCGCATCATGGCAACGGAGGTCTGCTTCAGAGCGGATGCCGGGTCGGAGAAGAGCATTGAGGATGTGGATTATCCCAGGCTTCATCATCATCTGACGAGCTTTCGCTCCGAGTTGGATTCGCCTGCACCGACGGTCTACTACGAGGGAGGCCGACCGAAGCACTTTGGCCTCATTCCGCTGCATCATCTACAGGCAGATTTCCCCTCGGTCGGATATGATTCAGTGGACGAGGCGCTTCGCATATTTATCCGAGGCAGGCTCGCGGCTGAGGCCTTCGACCGCGAAAGAGACCCGCTTATTGCCGCACTTGAGAAGGAGGAACGGTCGCTGAGCGTAGGTCTGGATCGAATGATGGAGGAGCTCGCCGGCCCCTCACGCGCAGACCGCTACGAGAGAGACGGTCATCTTCTGATGGCGCGAGCGTC
>CBFGXY010000037.1:0-10550 GCA_965652945.1 uncultured bacterium | reverse complement strand
GTCGCAGCGTGAGAACTGAGCCGGCGCCGACGTACATCGCCACCATCCGGCTGATATTTTTCTCAATCGTCGGATGTGATGTGACAGCCGATGAACCACTTCCAGACGATGCCTATGACGTCCTCATTATTAACGGGACGATTTATGATGGGACCGGAAGCGAGCCCATAGTCGGCGATCTGGCCATAAGAGGAGACACCATCGCGTCCATTGGCTCCCTTTCGGATGCGAGTGCCCGGACGGTGATTGACGCCGAGGGCATGGCCGTGGCGCGGGGCTTCATCAATATGCTCAGCTGGGCAGCGGTGCGGCTCATTCACGATGGACGCGGAATGAGCGACATCATGCAGGGGGTGACGCTCGAAGTGTTCGGTGAAGGTGAGTCGATGGGTCCTTTCAACGACGAGATGAAACGAGACCGCGAGGCCCGTCAGACCGACATCCAGTACGATGTCTCCTGGACCACGCTCGGCGAGTTTCTCGATTACCTCGTCGATAGCGGCGTGTCGCCCAACGTGGGTTCGTTCGTGGGCGCGACGACCGTACGAGTGCATGAACTTGGCTATGAGGATCGTGAGCCGACGGCTGAGGAACTTGAGCGCATGCAGGATCTGGTTCGAGAGGCGATGCAGGAAGGAGCCTTCGGTGTTGGATCATCGCTGATTTATGCTCCCGCATCCTATGCGAAAACCGACGAACTGACGGCCCTTGCCGAGGCAGCGAGCGAGTTTGGCGGTATGTACATCACGCACATGCGCAGCGAAGGCGACCGTGTTCTCGAGGCGCTGGATGAAGCGATCCAGATCGGGCGAGATGCGGACGTTCCCGTTGAGATTTATCATCTCAAACTGGCTGGCCAGGATAACTGGGGTAAGTTTGATGAGATGGTTGCCCGTATCGAAGAGGCGCGCGAATCGGGGCATCGCGTGACGACGAATATGTACCTCTACACGGCCGGATCCACCGGACTCGATGCCGCCATGCCGCCGTGGGTCCAGGAGGGAGGCCTTCAGGAGTGGCGTCGTCGACTACAGGATCCGGAGTTGCGTGCGCGGACGCTCGAGGAGATGCGTACCCGGTCGGACGAGTGGGAGAGCCTCTACCTGCTTGCGGGATCACCCGACCGCGTCGTGCTGACGAGCTTCCGACAGGATTCGCTGCGATATCTGATTGGAAAGTCGCTTGCCGAGGTTGCGGAAGAGCGGGGGACATCGCCGGAGGAAGTCGCGATGGACCTGGTGGTTCACGACAACAGTCGCGTTGGTGTCGTGTATTATATGATGTCGGAGGAGAACGTCCAGCGCAAGATTGCTTTGCCGTACATGAGTTTCGGCTCGGATGGCGGTGCATTCGCGCCGGAAGGAATCTTCCTGAACTCGCAGCCGCATCCACGGGCATACGGAAATTTCGCGCGGCTGCTCGGCCGGTATGTTCGAGATGAGCAGGTGATTTCGCTGGAGGAGGCGATCCGGCGGCTGACAACGCTTCCGGCGGAAAATCTCGGCATCTCACGCAGAGCGCAACTCACGCCCGGTTATTTTGCCGATGTGGTGGTCTTCGATCCGGAAGCGGTCCACGATCCCGCAACGTTCGAGGAGCCGCACCAGCTTGCAGAAGGAATGAGGCACGTTTTTGTGAACGGAACTCATGTGGTGAATGAAGGAGAACACACGGGCGCCACACCCGGGAGGAAGGTCGTTCGGGAACGGTAGTCGAAGGTCGCCGATAGCGGAGTCCCTTAATGATTGCTCTGGTTGCTGCTCGAGGCTGAGGAGGCGTCTGTCACATCGAGTGACGGCCAGAGAAAGCATCATCTGGTTTCCTTGGCCCATATAGCGAAAGCCACCGTCGTCACGAGCAGCAGGAGCGCGTTGGTGGCAAATGCGAGGTCATATCCCCACAGATCGACGATCGTGCCCAGCATGACGGGCCCGATGACCAGTCCGAGGTCGCTGATCGACCGGTAGAGTCCCATTGCAGGTCCGAGGTGCGCGCGCGGTACGATGTCCGTCGCGTAGGCCGCGGGTGCGGGCCCGCCGAGGCCTGTCCCGATTCCCAGTAAGAGCGCATTCAGGAAAAACGCCTCCACGCTTCCCGTCACCATGAAGAGGGTAATTGAGAGCGCCGTTATGATGCCCGACGGTACAATCACCGCCTTTCTGCCAAGCCGGTCTGCGAGCGTACCGGCTGCATAGAGAGAAGCCAGGTTACATGCGGCAATGAGTGTGAACGCCACCCCGATCTGGCTCTCCGACATGCCGAGGACGTTGTGTCCGAGGAGCGGCAGCAGCGTCATCTGTCCACCCGATCTCGTAAAGAAAATCCCAAGAGTGACGGCGCTGATCAAAACGAAATTCCGGTCGCGCATCATCGTCATCATCACATCCCGCAGCCTCGGTGGTGGGATCGGGACGGCGTCGATTTGTGCGGGATCGGTCTCTTCAGGATCGGGGCGGGTTTCGGGAATCCGAAGCAGTGCCCAGAGCGCGGCAAGTACTGTCAGGACGGCAAAGACCAGAAATGGCGCCCGAACGCCGTATGCATCGGCCAGAATCCCGCCAAAGGCAGGTCCTGCGCCCGCTCCCAGGAGAAGACTGCCCTGATACATGCTCATGATGCGCCCGCGATTCTCCCGGCTGCTGATGTCGGCTACGGCGATCATTGCAGCGGTCGTGACCACGGCCGATCCTACACCTTGCACCACTCGCCAGAGAAGAAGCTGAGCGAAGGAGCCGGCGAAGGCGAGTCCCAGAGCGCCTGCCGCGTTGAGCAGAGGCCCGATCACGAGCAGACGCTTTCTACCGAAGCGTTCGGTCCATTGCCCGGCGGGCACGTTCACGACCATCCGGGCGATTCCAAACACCATCACCAGCGAACCCACGGCCGCTGCTCCCACGCCGAATGATTGTGCATAGAGCGGGAGTATGGGCGTGACGAGCCCCAGGCCGAGCATGATCAGAAAAACCTGGGCCGAAAGCAGGAATACAATGCCGCGCGTAGTCGGAGTTCGGCGGCCGCTCTTTGTCGTGGGTGAGCTCAATGCGACGGGCGGACGAGGCGAGTGATCATGTCGGCGGCCGCGTCGATGGAGAGATTCCGGGTGTTGATGACGAGGTCGTAGTGAAGCGGATCGGTGCAGTCGATACCATGCACGTGCCGGAGGTATTCGGTTCGATCGGCATCCGATCTCCTGACGTGTTTCTGAGCGGCGTCTTCTTCGAGGTCGAGCCGTTTCATAGCAACCCGTACACGCTGGTCAAATGGAGCTATGAGGCGGAGGTGGAGCGTTCCAGGCCGATCCTGAAATAAATACTGCGAGCCATGGCCGACTACGATGGCCGGTCCTTCAGCCACTTTCTCGAACAGGACTTCCTTGACGGTGGCAACGATCGAAGTGTTTAAGTAGGCATGCAGAGGCGGAATGGGCATTTCGGGAAATGCCGCCGAAGCGAAGGCCGCGGCACGGAGCCAGGGGCGGAGCGCTTTCTCATCGATGGCCGCGATGTCTTCTTCGGGTCGATCCACTCGGCGGGCAATTTCAGCGATCAACGAGCGATCGAGAACCTGCCAGCCCAGCCGATTGCCCAGTGTTTCGGCAAGGGAGCTGCCGCCTGCGGCGAATAGACGAGAAATGGTGATGAGGGTGATCGGGGCTTTCATTGAAGCGGCAAACGGCAGCGTACGCGTGTTAACGAAGTTCCTTTGTCGGATCGTAGGATAAGGAATGATTAAAGCTTCGGGGTGGCAATTCCTTTCGTTACTACACCGTTAAAATGAAGTCCAATTGCCGACCAGCGGCGTGTCTCGAGTGTTGTGACTGGGTGCGAGTCGGATCGTTGTTGAGGTTTTGTCGGTTTCGCGGTCGAAATCGTGTGAGTCCATTCGACCATTCACTGAACGATACTCCGAACCTGAGCTCGTAAGACATGGAAGTTCAAATAACGGAAATGCCTGAATTGCGCATCGGTGGTGTGCGCCATGTGGGGCCGTACGATAAGATTCAGACCGCGTTTGAGAAGCTGGGTGCGGTCGCGGGAAGGGCGGGATTGTTCGGACGCGATGGAGTCACGATGCTGGGTGTGTACTACGACAATCCTCAGACTACACCCGCAGAGGAGTTGCGTTCGGACGCTGCGCTCACGTTTCCCGACAATGAGGGAGTGCCGGAGGGCCTGTTGGAACGTCGTCTTCCCGAAGGGCGATTCCTGAAGGTGGTGCACCGCGGATCGTACGAGAACTTGCCCCAGGCATGGGAGGCCGCCTTTGCGGCAATCGCTGAGAACGGCCATCAGATGCGTAATGCACCGAACTACGAGATGTATGTGAACACTCCCGGTGAGGTTGGCGAGGAGGGACTGATCACTGAACTTTACCTTCCTATCGAATGAGGCAGGTTCGGGAGAACCCAGTCGCCTGAAGGTATACTTCGCTCGCGCCCTGGAGACCGCGTCTGCGATTTACTCCGGATGCGTCTCCAGCGTATCGAGCGGCCGAAACGTCCCATCCACGTAAATCACATCATGCCCAGTCCTTGCCAGCAGTGCCGCTGCCACGGCCGAGCGGGCACCACCGGCGCAATGGACGAGCAGTGTTGACGCGCCCGGCACATCCTCGAGTCGACCCGCCAGTCTGGTGTAAGCGATTTGCGTGGCGTCCACCAAGTGGGCATTCTGGTATTCGGAGGCATTCCGTACATCCAGTACACGATGGCCGGGTTCGCTACGGCGTGCGTCGATCTCCTCGAAGTCGATTCGGGGGATGGATGCAGAGGCGCCTCCTTCTGAGAAGTATATATCCAGGTCATCAGGTGTGATGAAGTGCGGGATGTCATCGTATCCGATGCGGATGAGATCGCGCACAGCCTCCTCAACAAAAGCCTCGTCGATTACTAGCAGAATGGATGCGTTCGCATCTAGAGCCGATCCCGCGGCTGTATTAAATGTCCGGTTGAACGGCGCATAGAGCGAGCCGGGGAGGTGCCTCCTCATGAACGCGATGCGATCGAGTCGCGCGTCGAGGGGAGTGAGATTCTTATCCTCCAGTACCTGTTGCAGATCGTGCGGGGACACGCGTTTCGGACGGGGAAGCCCATTCAGCAGCGGCGGCCCCTCCTTGTTCAGCCGCTTCATCCGCGCGAAGTAGCGCGGTGGTTCGGGCTGACCCTCGAGGATGTGTTTCACGAACGCATTCTCTCCCTCTGCGGCTGCGCTGATGGCGGTGTTGAACCGGCGTTCGTATCCGACAGTGGACTGCGGGACCGCACCGAGTGCCTTTCCACACGCGGAGCCGGCGCCGTGACCGGGCCAGAGCTGGAGGAAGTCGGGCAGCTCCAGAAATCGCTGGACAGATCGAAATAGCTCCCGCGCCGAGGGATCCTGTTTGCCCTGAACTCCTGCAGCGGTTTCGAGCAGGTCCGGACGACCCAGATCACCCACGAACACAAAGTCGCCCGATACGATTCCGATCGGCTCGGTGCCTCCACCTCCGTGATCGGTGATGAGGAAGACAATATGCTCGGGCGTATGTCCCGGCGTATGAAGGGCGCGAAAGGTGATATTGCCCACCGTGAACGTGTCGCCGTCCTTGAGCATGCGAACATCGTAAGCGGGATCGTTCGCCCATTCGTACTTCCAATCCGCATCCCCTTCATCCGATACATAGGCGGGCACGCCGCGAGCGGAAAACTCACGCAGACCTGAGAGATAATCCGCATGGATGTGCGTCTCGGCTACGGCCGTTATTTGCAGCCGTTCACGCTCGGCTGCACGAATATATCGATCGATGTCGCGTTGCGGATCGATAATCAGAGCTTCGCCGGTTCGCTGGCACCCAACCAGGTATGCATACTGAGCAAGTTTCGGATCTTCGATCTGTCGGAAAAGCATGGTGGGGTCGAATCGTGAGAAGGTTCAGCAAGGTAACGATTCTCCGGTTTCGATGGTGCTTTCTTCGATGAGACAGTCTCGAAAATACCTTCGTGTATAGGATGGATGATTCAGACGATCGGACGATGCGTGAGCGCATGCTCGCCGGTGATCTGTACATCGCCAGAGATGCGGAACTTGAGCGACGTCACCTGAGGGCGCGATCGCTACTGGAGCGATTCAATGCTCCCGCAACGTCCGAGTGTCAGCGTGAGGACCTGGCCCGCGAGCTGCTTAGACGGAAAGGAGAGGGAACGGTCATCCGGGCGCCATTTTTTTGCGATTATGGCGATAATATCTTCCTCGGCCAGGATGTGTTAATGAACTTCAACTGCGTAGTTCTGGATTGCAATATCGTGCGAATCGGAGACCGGGTGCTCCTCGGGCCGCAGGTTCAGATTTATACGGCCACTCATCCGATGGATCCGGAGGTGCGCAGGAACGGCTGGGAGATGGCTTATCCCGTCGCGATAGAGGATGATGTCTGGATTGGCGGTGGCGCCATAATCTTGCCTGGCGTAACGATTGGAGCAGGCTCGACGGTCGGCGCCGGCAGTGTGGTAACGCGGGATGTGCCTGCCGGGGTCTTCGCCGCCGGAAACCCGTGTCGCGTGATCCGGCAACTCGACTATATGTAACCTTTCGCGCCTGGATCTCCTCTATCAAGAAAAACAGGGAGGAAATGCCATGTCTATTCTATCCAAACACTACGCGGCGGGTCGGTGGATTTACGGTCTCGTACCGATTATTGCCGGACTCGACAAGTTCACGAATCTGTTGGTCGACTGGTCGACCTACTTGAGCCCAACATTTGTGTCGATCCTGCCGTTCGAGCCGCAGGTATTCATGTGCATCGTCGGGGTCGTTGAGATTATCGCAGGAGCGATCGTCTTTTCGCCATACGTCCGACTGGGAGCAACCATTGTCTCAATATGGCTGGTTGGCATCGCAGTGAACCTGATCATCGCGGGTTACTACGATATCGCGGTTCGGGATCTGGTAATGGCGGCGGGGGCGTATCACCTTGCCGTATTGACGGGAATGGAATTGAATGAAGCGTCCCTTTCTGATCACGCTCCGGCAGTGCGACATCGCGCTCCGGCAGCTGCCTGAGATAACGAGATGCGAGTAGAAGCACTTCATCTGGTCGATCTGCCGCACGTCGCGCGTGCGTCAGAACCGCTGACGGATACAGAGGTCGCAGAGCGGGTTATTGAAGGCGAGACGCCCCTGTTCGAGATCCTCATGCGCCGCTATAACGAGCGGATATATCGCATCGTACGGTCTGTGCTCGGCAGGGAAGACGGCATCGAAGATGTGATGCAGGAGGCGTACGTGCTGGCATTCGTAAAGCTTGCGACGTACAGCGGCGAGGGACCCTTTCCTGCCTGGCTGAGCCGAATCGCGGTGCGCGAGGCCCTGCGCATGCGCCGCGCGCGCAGCCGGTATGAGAGCCGTGATCCCTACTCTGCGTCCATCGAACCGAGTGATCAGGACATGCAACCCAATCCGGAACGAGACGTGGAGCTTCGTGACCTGCTGGCAGCGACTATCGATGATCTTCCGCCCAAGATGCGCGCCGTATTCGTCCTTCGACAGGTGGAGGATCTATCGGAGCGGGAGACGGCCGAATCACTCGGGATCAGCATTGCCAGCGTAAAGACAAGTTACCATCGCGCACGAAAGCGGCTTCGACACGCTGTCGAAGAATCACTCGGCGCAGAACTGCAGGATGTTTACCATTTCGGAGGCCGCCGCTGCGATCGTCTTGTGGAACAGGTAATGCGCCGTATAGGCCGCACGTCGCCTGGGCCGACGGCATGACAAACAGCGGAGGTCACAGCAGACCTAAATGCTTCATCAGCTCAGCGGCCGCGGCGCCGCCCGCGCGATTGGCGCCGATGGTCGATGCCGACGGGCCATATCCAACGAGATGAATACGCGGATCCTTCGCAACTTGAGTGGCGAGGCGGCCAGTCATCTTGATTCCCCCGTCAGGTTCGCGGAGCATGAGCGGTGCCAGGTGATCCAGGGAGCTGCGAAATCCGGTACACCAGAGGATCACATCCGCTGGAAGATGCGTGCCGTCGGCCCATTTCACTCCGTCCTCCACGATCTGGCTGAACATCGGCTTGCGCACGAGCACACCACGGGCACGCATATCCTTGATAGCATCCGACTCGGGGAGGCCGGTGACCGAGACGACCGACTCCGGTGGTAGTCCTTTCCGAACGCGCTCCTCGACCATCGCCACAGCCCGGCGACCATCATCAAGGGTGAAGGGACCTTTCCTAAAAACGGGAGGACGCCGCGTAACCCAGGTGGTTTCTGTTACCAGGGAGATTTCATTCAGCAGTTCGATCGCAGAGATTCCCCCACCGACGATGATGACGTGTTTACCACGGAAGGCGTCGGCGGTGTGATAGTCCTTAGTGTGGAGCTGCTCTCCCATGAACCGGTCGGCTCCCGGATATTCTGGAATGTAGGGCGACTCCCACGTACCGGTAGCATTGATGATGCCTTGTGCCGAAATCTTGCCCCGATCCGTCTCGACCATCAATCGATCGTCGCGTTCACACACGACCTGAACGGTGATCGGCCGGTAAACGGGAAGATCGAATTGCTTTTCGTACGCCGCGTAGTACATCGGCACGGCGATGTTCGCCTGCACATCGTCTTCGGTGGCAACAGCCTCCTCAAAACGCAATCCCGGCAGATCATGCAGTCGATTGACCGTGTTCAGCGTGAGTGAGGGCCAGCGGAACTGCCATGCACCGCCCGGACCCGGAGACTGATCGAGCACAAGAAATCCGCGCCCGGATTCAAGTCCTCGTCGCTTCAGGTGATATGCGGACGAAAGCCCGGCCTGCCCCGCACCGATAACTACGATATCGGTACGCAGCACCGCGCGCGTGGCGGGTCGTTCGGAAGGATGCGGCGAGTTCATTCTGGAGGTGGAGAATCGACGTTACCGGTCCTGAGACGGATGTGAGTCGCTAATGCTCCAACCTGCCGATCTGCGAACGAACTTAATGGTCCACAAGACGATACGGAGCTTCAACTGCGATTCCGTATCGCCTCGACCAGGTCGCTTTTCTTCATTTTGCTCCTACCTTTGATCCCGAGATCCTTCGCTCGATTGTAAAGCTCCTCCCGAGTCCGATCCTCAAGTCTCGTCCGAGGATTTCCGGTGCCCGAGGTCCGTTTTCGGGGCGTGCGGCCTTCTTCTCGCCGGTCCTTATTGACGGTGCGAGCCGCGATCTCCTTCGATCGTTTTTCTGAAAGCCCTCGCTCCTCGTTGCTCTCCTTAATGTGCTCGTACTTCCGCTCGTCCTTCTTCGTCCATGATGGCATGGGACACCTCCGCTGCGTCCGTTACTGTCTGAGCCATTCCAACGACAGATTACAGGAGCGGTGCCGGCGGTTCTGTCACGATCTTATTCTGAGAGGCAAACGATCGATCGCATCGTTACGGTCGGTTAGAGCGCCAGGATGAGCGACTCGATGGCTTCGAGTCCGTATACGAGGTCGACGATTCGATCTCCATCTACTCGTAGTCCGATCAGGGCATGATCGACCGGTCCACCCGCCTCAGCGCGAGATATTCTACCACCGGCCCGATCGGCGAATTCTCGGACCGCTTCCGGATCGTCGCTTCCGGCGAGGGTCCATAGGTCGGGATTGGCTCCAAACCGTGAGGCGTAGTCCGCCAGGATCGACGGATCGTCATGTTCGGCGTCGAGGGACAGACTCACCAGATGGACACCGTTTTCTGACTGGGCGGTGTGCTGCTGCAGTTGCGCAAGGCGTTGCGACTGGGTCGGGCAGAACTCCACGAGGGGGCATCGGACGAAAAAGAACGTGATGACCTTGTGCTGCGGCTGCATCTCACGCAATCGAAAGCGATCTCCGGCCGTGTCGTATAACTCGATGTCCGGCACAAGATCACCGCGTCCGAGGGGATTTTCATGCGGTTGGTGGCTGTCATCCTCGTTCCGCTGAGCCTCGTCGTAATCGGCCGGGCGCAAACGGATGGCCTGGAACGTTCCATCAATATGAGCCAGGTCGAAAATGATTTCATCGCCCGGCGAGAATGGAGCAAGCTCGCGAACGTCTGCAAGATGAAGGTCCATCACCATTGCAGGCATGAAGCCTTCGATCTCCTCGTGATCGACGGTCATCACTCCATCGTCCGGTGCGAGGCGAACGATCTGGCCGCGAACATCCCGGTACACTCCACTCGACTCACCGGCGGTCGTCGGGGCCGTGTCTGAATCACCTGACAGCAGGCTTCCGACGAGCCAGCCAATCAACACGGCAATGATGAGAAAAGCCGCGATTCGAATACCCGGCGACATCGAACTCTGATTTGCTTCTTGCATGATATTCGTAACGCAGGTTAATACTCTTGACGATCGAGTCGCCGAGTGATAATTACAAACAGAAGCACGGTCCAGGCGGCGAACACGGCCATCGCCACAAGCGAAATGTGCTCAAACACCCATCTACCCGTCTCCACCCCTTGAGTGTCGAATGGGACTGATTCCAGATCGATCATGGCTCCGATCCGGTATGAGCCAGGTCGAAAATGATTTCATCGCCCGGCGAGAATGGAGCAAGCTCGCG
>CBFGXY010000036.1:0-10600 GCA_965652945.1 uncultured bacterium | reverse complement strand
TTTCCGAATCCGTGGAGCTTGTCGCGTGATATACGTGCAATTTCGGAGGTGATAGTTGAACGATCGGGGGGAGGTAGGTATCATCGAATTCTCGATTTGCCTAACCTCCCCTCGTACCTATGAGCATCAATCGCGATACCTGGACGCGCTCACACGATCTGGCTCTCGTATATGTAGCCCTCGCTTTTGGCACGGATGCCGACCTTACCGATGAAGAGCTAAGAGCAATCTTGGGACGGATTGGCTACTGGCGGTCATACTTCCCGTTGGAAGAAGTGCAGGTCGTGATCATGGAGGCATTGACCGTGTTCATGGAGGAGAATGCCGAGGCCGAAGTACTACGCTCCATCGAGACGCTCTCGTCGATTCTTTCCGAAGAGGAGCGCAGAAGAGCGCTTGAAGACATAATCCATATCGCTGGAGCGGATGGGATCATTCTGAAGTCGGAGCGCAGCTTGATCAATTTCCTGGCACGTACCTGGAATCTCAAGCCGCTCAGCCAGGATTTATTGGAGGCGAGCAACTCGGTCGTGGAGGAAGCACCAGACTGGTCCATTATGCATGACCTGAGTCTGGTGTATGTCACGATGGCCCACAGCACGGACAATGAGTTGAGCCGGCCGGAGATCGATGCGATCATCAGCAGGCTGGGTGACTGGCACGAAGAACTGACCGAGGAGGAAGTGCGGGAGATCATCCGGTCGACTCTTGCTCTGTATGCGAAAGGACCAGATGAGGAAGTGCTAAGGCAGTCGGTGACCTCGATCCGCGAGTTGTTGCCTATCGTACAACGGTTGGCCGCCCTCGACGACTTGTTCTACATTGCCGAGGCGGATGGCAAAGTGAACGAACACGAACAATCCATGCTCACAACTCTTGCCAACGCATGGGGACTCGCCATCAGGATGAACGGACGAGATCCCGCGGCATGAGGGAAGTCGGTACGCTCAATCCCGGTTGGATTCACCCTCTCCCGGAATTTCTCGCGGTGTACCCATCCATCCTGAATCCGCCTGATCGTGATTCTGGCGTTGCTCGGGGTGTTCATACGTCACCGAGCCAAACGATCCGAATCCAAAAGTCGTCGTTCCCCGTTGGATCGACCGACGAAATCGAGCCATGAGGTAGTTCCGAATCCCTCGTCTGCTGATCGGGATCAAGCCCAGAAAACCAATCACATCAGTAATCAAGCCCGGCGCGATCAGCATAATTCCGGAAGCCAAGACGATCACACCGTCAACTATCTCCTCTCCCGGCAATGCGGCTGATTGTAGACGGCTCTGCAGTCGCTTCCACACCGTAAGACCTTCTCGCCGGACCATGTAGCTCCCCAGCAGTGCCGTGACGACGAGCAATCCGACGGTCGGCAGAAACCCGATCCAGCGGCTAACGCGGATCAGCAATGCCAGCTCTACGACCGGCATAACGAGAAGTAAAAGGAGAATGCGTACAAACATTATATCTCGTAGTCGTGCGCATGAGTGTACGGTCGAGAGGGGATAGAGCTTCGTAACGATCCGGCCCAGCGCTCGACTTTACCAGGCTCAGCAAAGGTTCTGAGTTATATACAACCGATCCTCCTTTCTGTTGATGCCGATACCTTGCCGATCATGTCGCGCCTCGAGAATGTTCGCCCGATGTCCCGCACTTCCCATCCAGCCCTCAACAACGTCGTCCGCGACGTCCTGCGCAGTTTTCCAATCATAACTGCGCTCCGTTCCACCGGGCCCATGTAATGTTCGCGTAGACCTGTAGACATATGTCATAAACAGATTCTCTGCGATTCCAGTAAAACGATACTCACCGACGGTTTTTACGCACTTGAATCCAGCCCTGACCGCGCGATTCGACGGCGTACTGCCATCCGTTCCAGAGTGGCTGAAGGTCCCCGATTCGGCCAGATCCCGGCTGTGTTGGCGTGCGATGCCGGCAAGAGAATCGTTCCATGCCAGCATACCCAGAGAATGGCGGAGGCGTACCTTATTTACACTCTCATGAATCAGCGCCTCGAGCTTCTCGAGATTGATCTCAGGACGACTATCCGAGATCTGCGAAGTACCGCGAGGAATTTGAGTGGTCGAGCAGCCCAGCAAAGCCAGTAGTATTACGATGAGAGCACGCATCGCCGAACCTCATCGTGCCTTTGACAGATCCATCAACAGACGATCAATGAGATCAACGGCGGTTATGCCTTCCGCGTCGGCATTGAAGTTTGGAACGATCCGGTGTCGCAGTACCGGCACGGCCATTCGTTTGACATCGTCGACGAGAGGCGTCAGTCGGCCGTCAAGAGCTGCCAGTGATTTTGCAGCCAGAATCAGGTACTGTGAAGCCCTCGGGCCCGCACCATAACTTAAGTACTGGGATATGAATCCTGGCGCGCCGTCTCGGCCCGGCCTCGTAGCTGAGGCCAGTCGGACAGCATATTCAATGACATGATCAGCCACAGGTATATTCCGCACGAATTCCTGATACATGATCAACTCGTCATGCGCGATAACCGCAGCCACCTCTTCCGCTTTCGATGAGGTCGTATTTCGTACTACGTCCACTTCCTGCTCGAATGCCGGATAATCCAGCCAGATATTGAGCATGAAGCGATCGAGCTGCGCCTCGGGTAGGGGATACGTCCCTTCCTGCTCGATCGGATTCTGCGTAGCCAGAACGAAGAATGGAGCTTTCAAAGGAAAGGTTTGCCCCGCGGCCGTCACATGATGCTCCTGCATGGCCTCCAGCAATGCTGCCTGCGTCTTGGGCGGCGTGCGGTTGATCTCGTCGGCCAGAATGATATTGGCGAAGATGGGACCATGTACGAATCGGAACGACCGTCGACCAGTCTGATGATCCTCCTCGATAATCTCCGTTCCCGTAATGTCGGACGGCATCAAATCGGGTGTAAACTGGATCCTGCCGAACTTCAGATCGAGTGCGCTGGCCAGCGTACGAATCAGAAGTGTCTTCGCCAGTCCCGGCACGCCAACCAGAAGAGCGTGACCACGCGCGAGCAGACATGCCGTGACGGCTTCGATTACGTCATCCTGACCGACGATTACCTTTCCGATTTCGGTGCGAAGACGACGGTACGCTGCAGAAAGTGATTCGATTGCCGCAGGGTCGGTGGGCGAGGGCAGATCCGACATAGACTTGTGATCACGAAGCTGCATGAAGTGTCAATTCCGAGCGAGCATTTCACGCGCTTTGCCTCGCACGTCTACATATACCTGCTCTCGCAGACCGCGAACCCACCGCAGGAGTTCTTCGGATTGTTTTTCCTGAAGTGCGAGCTGTTCGATCCGAGCGTAATCGTCCTCGAAGCTAATCTGGTGGGTCGGTTTCCTGTCTCTCAGCATCACGATGTGGTAGGACGTCTCTCCAGACAGCAATTGTACGCGGGCCGGATGACTGATTTCTCCCACCTCCATCGTATCGATCGTCTGGCGCCAGCTCGGTCCGAGAGCCTCCAGAAAAAGCTCGCGCTCACCTGTCCTCATGTCGATGACACGGCCGCCCATAGATTTCGAGGTCTCCTCCTGCGAATGGCGGCTGGCCATGAGTCCAAACGGTATGTCGTACGTGACGATGGAGTCTCTCACCATCGTAAGGTATTCGATTGCCGGTTCCGGGTCGGCCTTCGAGCGGTCGAAAGCAATCAGAATGTGATTGTAGGTGATTACATCGCCGCGGCGTTCATTCACCCGGAGGAAATGGAGACCGAACTGGGTTTCAAATATCTGCGAGATTTCTCCTCGGGGCGATCTGGCTGCCATCGCGGCGAATTCGGGCACCAGGTCCGCCAGTCGAGTCTCTTCATACAGTCCCCCGCGCTCCGACGACCCCGGATCATCCGAAAACCTGCGCGCCATATCCTCGATCGAGGAGGTACCGCTTACGACCGAGTCGCGGATCGCCGAAATGATTTCGTGGGCCTCGTCTCGTCCTTCCTGCGTGATGACGGGGTGCCGCACGATATGTGACAACCGCACGGACTCCGGTACGACGGGAAGCGAATCCGCCGGGAACTGTGCGAACCACTCACGAACCTCCGACGGTGTTATCCGAATGTTGCGGACTTTCTCTTGTTGCAGACGCTGCGCCAGCAGCTGGTTACGGAAATCCCTTCTGAGGTCGGCCCGAATCTCGATGATAGGTTTGCCATATATCCGTTCGATTTCCTGCCGGCCACCAACCTGTCGCTGTAACTGATCGATACGCTGGTCGATTGCCTGCGATACCTGGTCGTCGGTGATTTCAATCGTAGTGTCGCGCTGTGCGATCACCGCCATTACTTTCTGATCGATGATCTGATTGAGCATTTCAACCCAGAGCTCATCGGTGTACGGCGCCTGGCCCTGTTGAACATAGTTCTGGACCAGTCCATCGACCTCGGATCGAAGCACGATCTCATCCGCAACGACGGCAACGATCTCGTCCACTACCTGTTGCGGTTGAGCGGCTACGGGACGTACAACCACGACCAGCATACAGACGGCAAACAATACACGTCGAATCCCGGGGATCGAAATCGGCATAGATGGAGCGGCAAATAGGAATCGGAGGGCGGAGTGCAAAACGATCAACAAAGACTCTTAGAGCCGAGGGGTGCGGAAATTATCGGATCTCCAGATCCTCCCTGGCGAGCGCCTCATTGCGGAGTCGTTGAACATGACGTGCATACAACTGTTTCCTGTCGAGAATGAGGTGGCGACGCGTCAGCTCCTCCTTCACCCAGTCCAGCTGGGGAACGGACCCGGCCGGCGCTCGGCCGACAATTTGTAGGATGTGAAACTGGCCGTCGAGCTCGTGCACATGGGACGTCTGAACTTCGAGAAGTTGGGACAGCGTTTCTCGCAGTACCGGATGAGCCGGAAAGAGGCGGGATTCAGCGACGTACGATTCCGCCAGGCGGAGGGACATCGATGGATCGGTTGAGTGCGTGTTCGCTAGTTCCTGCCATTGCAAGGGGGCGTCATCAAATGAGATGATATCTGCCAGCAGATCGCGGACATCGGCGGCTGCCTGCCCGTCGGTCATCGCCAGATATCGGACCTGTACAAAGGGTTCACGAAGACGCAGCTGATCCTTGTCGCGCTCATACATGGCAGCGATCTCGGCATCCAATACATCAGGTTCTTCTTGCTGATAGAGGCGGGAGAGGAGCGCGTTCACCATCACACTCCTCTCATTATCTTCGAGTTGCCGCTGAACATCCGCATCATTACGGATACCTCGGCGGCGCGCTTCACGATAAAGCAGCTCGCTGGCGATCCACTGCTCTATGATCTGATCACGGGCTTCCAGTGAGTCACCTGCAACTGGCAGGCGCTCCAACTGCAAACTAAGCTCGGCTTGAGTAAGCACGTTGTCACCCACACGCGCCACGTAGTCACCATCAGGTGCGGGTCCGCGGCAACCGGCGATCAAAAAGACAACCGCTACGAGAGGTAGCGCAAGGCGCCGGGGCATCATTCTCCTCTATGAAGTTGCACCGCGGCGTCTGATGAGAACGCTGCATTCAGTCTGTCGGGATATGTGGACACCCGATAGCGACGACGCAGATCGGCGAGGATATCGCGTTCAAGTCTTTCCTGATACACCGTCAGGATCTCAGGCCGGGCCTCCTCGAATGTTTTGGTGCGTGCCGGTTCGCTACCATCGTTGATTAGTACCGTGTGGCGCCCCGACTGCCGCGAGGCATCCGTACGAGACCCCTGGGCGATATCAAGCGCCGAATCGAAATAGGAGTCGGTCGGACCCGCCACGTACGTCGTATCGAATCGAACTCCCTCAGACAGCTCGATGGCTTCGGCCAATCCGAGCGAGTCAAAGTCGGCGATGAACGCTTTAATCGTGGAATCACGAGGTGTGCTCACACTGATGATCCTTGTCCGATCGGGGTATCGGTACGATCCGGGGTTTGCGTCATAAATCGCTTTGAGGGCCAACGTGTCGCGGGCAGCGGCCGTCCACACCGAGTCTTCCATGAATCTGAAAAGGATCAAGCCCTCATGGAACTCCTGCATCAGCTCAGCAAACTCCCGATCGTGCGCCTCAAGTTCTTCCGAGCCAATATCGAGGGCCCGGTCGTTGAGTACACGGTTCACGCCGGCGAGCAGCAGGTCTTCCAGTTCAGACACACTTCCGGCGCGGCCCGACTGGACCTCGTCTGCCACCTCCGCAAACGTAATGGTGCGTCCTCCGATATCGGCCACCTCCGTACTCATGGCATCCGCGGCCAGGGAGTCGGCTCTGATAAGCCGGACCAGTTCCGAGAGTTCGACATCTCCAGCGGCAGTCAGAAGTGCCGTGGTGTCGACCTGGACTCCCGCTTCGGCCCGTATTTCCTGAACGAGTGCTTCCTCTGCGGCCTGTGCCCGCGGAGTTCGTGCGACGCGCTGCCTCAGCTGATCATACAGTTCCTCGTACGTCGGAAGATCCTGGCGCTCGAGCAGTTTGATGATGTGATACCCGTACTCCGTCTCAACCGGATCG
The DNA here is from genome assembly GCA_965652945.1 of uncultured bacterium. Lineage (GTDB taxonomy): Bacteria > Bacteroidota > Rhodothermia > Rhodothermales > CAZKDQ01 > CAZKDQ01. The sequence goes on along the minus strand of CBFGXY010000036.1, from coordinate 4,111 downwards.
CTCACATCTCCTTCGTTGACAAGCTCGAAGGCGGCGTCCTTAAAGGCGGGGATTACGGGCGTGCCATATTCCAGCACACCGAGCTCGCCGTCACGCTGCGCTGAGTTGATATCGTGCGAGTACTCAGCGACGAGTCTGGCAAAGTCCTCTCCTTGTCGGAGTTGTTGGACGAGACTGTCGGCAAGAATGCGCGCATCTTCCTTGGTACCCTGAACCTGCGAGGCCTCGATCATGATATGAGCGACCCGAATGGGATTGGGTGTGGGGATGCGGTCCTGTACCTGAAGTACGTGGTAGCCAAACTGTGTTCTGAAGATTGGCGACATCTGGCCGACCTCCGTCTCGAAGGCGTACGACTCAAACGGCTCGACCATTTGTCCCGCGGTAAAGTAGCCCAGTTCGCCCCGGGCTCCGGGCAACCCTTCCGGTCGCTGCGCCGACGGATCTTCGGAATGAGCTACTGCCATATCGCCGAAGTCGGCTCCAGCCTCGATCGAATCGACAACGGCAGCCAGACGGTTATAGATCTCGAGCGTGTCGGCCGGTGAGGCCCCATCCGGAACCATGAACAGGATGTGCCGAGCCTTCACCATTTCCTGCTGCCGCTGATGAATCTCTCGAATGATGGGTCCGATCACTTCCTGTTCCAGCAAGTAGGGGCGCGCATAGCTGCGCCGATACTGATCGATTTCTTGCTGCAGGCTTGGATCGGAGGGCAATCCAGCATCGATGCCGGCCTTTACCTTGAGACGAAAGTCTACATATCGTTCGAGGAAGTCTTGATAGGCAGCCAAACTGTCGGCTTCGGCCCGGTCCTCGCCTCCGACGGATTTGGCATACCGCCGTTCAAACTCGGCCAAATAAATTGGACTGCCGTCGATGACCGCGACGACGCTCGGATCCTCGGCGAAACGAGACTCCGTAGAGACTCGCGATCCGGTGCATCCTGCTGCGAAGATCAGCAGGGGAAGAAGTAATGCAGGGATATACAGTTTTCGCATCGTGACGGGAAATGATGGAGGTCGATCAGCGTTGCAACAGAAATGTTTCGGCGGCTTCATCCACGCATACCACAATCGCCTGTTCCTGCCGATCTGCAATTCCAAAAAAGCAACTTTAAAGGCGATGGCTTGTCGTATTAACGTCGTCATCCATGCCGAAAAGTATGAAAGAACAGGATAGAAATCTGATCGAGGACTTCCAGCAGGGCGATGAATTTGCCTTCATTTCGATTTACAATCGGTACAAGTCGCCTGTTTATGCCTTCTGCGTCAAGATGGTCGGAGATCGGGAGCTGGCGAGAGATGTGATGCAGGAGACGTTTCTGCGGGTATATGAAAACCGGGACCGGCTGGTGAACCTGGGTTCGTTTAAAGCATGGATTTTCACGATTGCGCGCAACCAATGTCTCAACCAATTACGGAAGGCGAGGTGGCAGGTCCCTCTGGACGATCAGCAACAGCTCGTGGCAGAACGTGCGGATACGCCCATTTCGAGACTTGAGAAAAACGAACGCGTGGCGATGGTCGCGCGGTACCTGAACGAATTGAGCGATGATTATCGCGAGGTGATCATTCTGCGCGAATATCAAAACATGTCTTACGAGGAGATCGCTGCCGTTACTCGAAGCACTCTCAGCGCAGTGAAATCGAGACTCTTCAAAGCGAGACGCAAGTTAGCCGGATTCATCCAGCCTCTTCTGGAGAATGAGGAGGCTTCGGCAAGGGCGGTCAATGTACCGGTACGAAATGTAAATCGGTGATGTTATGCAGCACGGATTCGATTACCCATCTCTTGTCTGTGACGGATACGAGGATCAGTTGAACGAGTATGCGGATGGAGAACTGTCCTTCGATGGTCAGTCTGATCTGTTCGGGCATCTTGCCGAATGCGAACAATGCCGCCGATATTTAGAAAGTGTGATCGCTCTCCGGCGGATCGTGGCCGAAGATCAAATTCGGCTCCCGCCCTCATTCGATGAAGACTTCCTCCAGAGACTCGCGCATCATCGCGAGAGTGTAGGTCCGTCCAAGGATCGGCAGGACCGACAAAGTTATTTCCGCACCGTTATTCCTCGTGCGGGGCGTCTCGCCGTGCTGACCCTCGTGCTGGGAATAGTGATCGGTCACATATTTACAATTCTGCCATCTGAACCCGAAAGCGCGCAACGCATTGTCGCAGAGGAGGAACTAGTGAATTTCCCCACTTTCCGCAACGCCGATCTGCAATTCGCACCGGTCTACGTATTTTATCCGGGGTTGACGGTAGAGGCAGAAAACTGGGAAGAACCACTCGCGACGGATGCACTGTAGACGCACGCGCGGCACCGGGTCATGAATTTTAGTTCAGGGCGCGCCCTCACCGTCGAGACGCGCCTTTCTCATATCCACATTTCGTTCATAGCTGCTTCCAATAATGTCTAAGAACGTTCGCGTCCGGTTCGCGCCCAGTCCCACTGGTCTGCTGCATATCGGCGGACTTCGAACCGCGCTTTACAACTTCGCTTTCGCCCGTAAAAATGGTGGCTCCTTCATTCTGAGAATCGAGGATACCGACCACGAGCGCTTCGATGCTGAGGCAGAGCCGGATATTCTCGCTTCGCTCGAGTGGGCGGGTCTGGAATATGACGAAGGTCCAGGAAAAGGCGGCAACGCTGGGCCATACTACCAATCTCAACGGAAAGATCTTTATACCAGATACGCGCAGCAACTCGTCGATCAGGGCGATGCGTACTTCGCGTTCGATTCCCGAGAAGAGCTTGATGCGCTTCGGCAACGCGATGGTGGAACCGCCCGATACGATGCTTCGACGCGGGCTTCAATGCGCAATTCGCTGTCGCTGCCGGAATCCGAGTGGAGAGAACTGCTGGAATCAGGATCTCCGTATGTGATTCGACTTAAAGTGCAACCTGATGGGCGCATTAGTTTCAATGATCTGGTGCGAGAAACGGTCTCTTTCGACTCGAGCGAGATCGATGATCAGGTGCTCATCAAAAGTGATGGGATGCCGACTTATCACCTTGCCAATGTGGTAGACGATCATCTCATGAGGATCACGCATGTGATAAGGGGGGGAGGAGTGGCTGCCTTCGACTCCCAAACACATCCTCTTATACCGTGCGTTCGGATGGGAGGCGCCGGAAATGGCACATCTGCCGCTCATCCTTAATCCGGCAGGTGGAAAGCTGTCGAAGCGGGACGTGCACGAACTCGGCATTCCTGTCTCCGTCCAGGAATATCGCGACGCGGGCTACGAGCCCGAGGCTCTGGTCAACTTCCTTGCCTTCCTCGGATGGAATCCGGGAGACGAGAGGGAGGTGTTCTCGCTTGAGGAGCTTTCACAGGAGTTCTCGCTCGAGCGTGTTGGGAGCTCTGGTGTAAAGTTCAGCATGGACAAGCTTCGCTGGTATAATGAGGAGCACCTCCGGAGACTTTCCACCGACGAACTCATCCGCCGCGCACAGCCGGTTTTCGATTCACAAGGACTTGGCGATCTCGACCCCGCCTATCTACGCCAGGTTGCCGAGCTTATGCAGCCACGAATTTCGTTTGCTCGAGAGCTGGTAACCGAAGGTCGCTATTTTTATAAGGCACCTGAGGGATACGACGAGAAAGGAGTTAAAAAGCGCTGGAAGGCGGATTCAGCCGAGCTTGTACGTACGTTCGCCGACCGAATTGAGAAGGCTGATTCTTTCACGGCGGAAAATCTAGAGCAAACGCTGCGTGCGATTGCAGAGGAGAACGATGCCGGTGCGGGGCGGATCATTCATCCGACACGACTCGCCCTTAGCGGTGTAACCTTTGGGCCCGGGCTTTTTGAGATGATGGTCCTGATCGGCAAAGAAGAGTGCGTGCGGCGGATGCGGAAGGCCGCCGAGGTGCTGCAATGATAGAGCTTCAAGTTGCGACACATCCTAAACTCGAAATCGAAGCGTTTGTCACGGAATTCCCGCATCCACTTGGCGATCTCTCATCGCCCGAGTGGTTGACCGAATTGTTAGATCCATCGGTCCCGGCTCCTGTCGATAAGGACGAGGACACGAAGCGCTTCATTCGTGATATGCTGCGCACGCACGGATACAAGCCGTCTGGAAGAGGAAAGCCTGCCTCTG
>CBFGXY010000035.1:0-10628 GCA_965652945.1 uncultured bacterium | reverse complement strand
GCTTCGTCCGGTCCAGAAGCGGACGATGCCGTTCGATCGAGAATACTCTCGCTCCCATCTCGCACAGCACCGCTGCCTGGTAGCCGCTTCCCGTACCTATTTCAAGTATGCGGTCATTCTTCTGAACGTCCAGAAGCATCGTCTGATACGCTACCGTAAAAGGCTGCGATATCGTCTGCTTGAGCCCGATCGGGAGGGCCTCGTCCTCGTACGCGCGCCGGCGCAGAGCTCGGTCGACGAACAAATGCCGAGGAATCGCACCGATAGCCCGAAGGACTCGTTCATCGTCGATCCCCTTAGACCGAAGTTGCTCGACGAGCAACTCTCGTTTCCGCTGGTAAAGTCTTTCTGCCGGCATTCGTATCAGGGCGTCTCTGCAGTGCTCAATTCCGGGTCCCTATCGACCGATTGCTGTGTCAACGCAGACGTCAATTGTTCTCGTAATTCGGCCACCGACAGGTTCGAGGTAAGGTTACCGTCGCGGGCCACCGATATGATACCCGTCTCCTCAGATACGACCACGACAAAAGCATCGGTCTGCTCCGTGAGGCCCACAGCCGAACGATGCCGAAGGCCAACCTGCGGACTAAGCGTCATGCTCGTTGAAACCGGCAAGATACATCGTGCGGCTTCTATTCTACGACTGCGGATGATCACCGCACCATCGTGGAGCGGATTCTGGGAATAAAATATCGTGATCAGGAGCTCGCGAGTGAGCCTGGCTTGAAGCATCGTTCCCGTTTCAATGTAGCTTCTCAAGCCCGTTGATCGCTCAAACACGATTAGCGCCCCAATTCGGTGTTTGCTCATATGTCGCGCCGCGGCAACCACCTCATCGATCATGTCATCTTTCGCCGATGAACTCATCAGGCGACGGATGAAAGGATTCTGACCAATCAACAATAGAAGCCGACGGATTTCCGGCTGAAACAGGATAATAACTGCCAGTAGCGCAACCTCACCGAGAGATCTAAAGAGCGAACTCATCATCCGCATCTCCAGAGCCGTAACTATCACCTGCACCAGGTACAGGGCCAGCACCCCGAACGAAATCTGCACGGCAATTGTGCCGCGCATCATCTGATAGAGACGGTACAGGATATAGGCAAAAATGCCGATCTCGAGAAGATCGACAAGCCGAATCGGTATGACCCAGGGAATGATCGTCACGTCCCAGGCAGTTGGATTGATCGGCAGAGAACTGAATGCATCGCCGGCAATTCAGCGGCCACAATATCCTGATCGGAACCGGCGGCCCAACTCGGTACCGACGGGTTATGCGGGAAAGCCGACGACATGAAAGGAGGACGGGATCTGTTTCTCAACGGCCTTGAGCGAGCTCAAAAGATAGAATCACCAACGGCGGGCCACAAACTACGCGACGGACCAGACATTCGGTAAAGTATTCAGTTGGATGGTTCGTAGGCGGTTGCCTTCAGCAGTACGAGGAAGTCGACAGTCGCCGCAACGTCGTGCGATCGGATGATCGAGGCGCCATTGAGCGCAGCTACCGCGGTGGCTCCCAGGGTGCCGAAGAGCCTTCCTTCCACCGGCCGAGGCTCGTGCGGGCTGCCCAGAAATGCGCCGATCGTGCTTTTCCTCGACAATCCCACAAGCACAGGACGCCCCAGCTCGTGGAAGGATCTCAAGTTCCGAATCAGCCTGAGGTTTTCCTCCGGTGTCTTACCGAACCCGAAGCCTGGGTCCACAACCACGTGCTTCACTCCCGCGCGCTCCGCTGTGCGAATGGAATCAGACAGCGAAGCCTTGACGTCGGAGACAACATCCTCATATGCGTGATCGTGCGGCATCGCGCCCGGTTTGCCCAGCGAATGCATAAGTATCAGCGGCGCACCGGCATCGGCGGCCAGGCGGGCAATCTGATCATTCAGCCTCAGGCCGGTCACGTCGTTGACCATGTGCGCACCGGCATCAAGAGCGCGCCGAGCAACTTCCGGTTTATAGGTATCGACGGATATAATCGTCGTTGGAAACCGGCGGGCAATTGCTTCGGTAACCGGCACCACTCTTCGAATCTCTTCCTCTTCAAGCACCACATCCGCACCACGGCCGTATGCGGCACCTTTCGGCCGAGTAGATTCACCACCCACATCGATCAATGCAGCACCCTCTTGGATCAGTTCGTCGGCTCGCCGAAGGGCGTCATCAAGAGAGAAAAACCGTCCCCCGTCCGAAAACGAGTCGGGCGTGACGTTCAGGATTCCCATCACGTGTGGCGCAGCATTCCGTCCAGGACGGCAATCAAGCCGAAGCCCGCGGCAATCGAGAATATGTGGATCCGTTTCCACCAAGAGAGATGTGCGTGTTAGACTTGCGCGTATCAGCCCTCGAATCTACGATAGTTCCCGTCCAAGAAACGCATACATTGGTTCAACCGTTAGCACCGGGCCTGAATAACGCCATCCACCCCTAATGCACCCATTTGTAAGCCGACAGATTCCGAAACTGCCGCCCCTGCGCCGCATCGAACGGTTCAAGTCCCGACCCCAGGAAGTACAGACGAGACTTCTCCGCAAACTTCTCGTCAAGGCGGCGGATACGGAGTGGGGACGCCGGTACCATTTCGCTGGACTGGCACGGGAAAAGAATCTCGTAGACAAGTACCGCAAGGAGGTCCCCCTCCATGAGTATGAGGATTTGAAATCGGATGTAGAGCGCATCCGAAGAGGCGATAAAGATATCATCTGGCCTGGGTCGCACACCCATTTCGCCGTCTCGAGTGGAACGGCATCTGCCGGAAAGATCATTCCGGTCAGCCTTGAGATGCTCAATGCTAACAAACGGTTCAGTGTGGAGACGGGGGTAAACTACCTGGTACAGTCACGGAACCCGAATTTTCTATTCGGACGCCATCTCACATTGCCCGGCCGGATAGAGGAAAGTGAAGAGTATCCGGGTAACCTTATCGGCGAGGTTAGTGGTCTGCAGGCAGAGAATGCCCCTCGTTTCTTTTCGCGTCTTCTGCAGGCGGTGCCCAATGAAATCTCGTTTCTGCCGAACTGGGAGCAGAAATTGGCCGCCGTGGCTGATCACACGATGGATCAGGATGTAAGGCTGATGGTGATGGCACCAACATGGGGCCTCGTTTTGTTCAAGACTCTCATCGACCGCTACAACCGGAAATATGGGCGAAACGCGACGAAGGTGACCGATGTTTGGCCGAATCTCCAGGTCGTCATGACGGGGGGCGTTGCGCTTCGCTCTTATAAGCCGTTACTCGCGCAGGCAATTGGAAAGCCGGATGTGCATTTCATCGAGACCTACGGTGCATCGGAAGGATTTTTCTCCTTTCAGGATCTGATCGATGATCCGTCGATGCTGCTTCATCTGGACAACGGCGTGTTCTTCGAGTTCGTCCCCATGGATCGCCTGGGGGAATCCGATCCGCCCCGACTCTCGATCACGGAAGTGGAAACCAATGTGCGATACGCCGTCTTCGTATCGACGTGCAGTGGGCTCTGGACCTACAATGTTGGCGACGTCGTTCGATTCACGTCAACCTGTCCGCATCGGATTCTGGTCGCAGGTCGAACCAGCGAGATGGTGGATCGCTTCGGAGAAGCGGTGTTTGGGGAGGAAGCCCGCGCCGCGATTCAACATGCCGCAGCGGCCACCGGGGCTCAGGTGCTCGAATTCCACCTGGCACCCAGACTTCCCGATCAGGCAACACTTCCCAGCCACGAATGGTTGATTGAGTTTGAGACCGAACCTGTCGATATACGATCATTCGCTACTCAATTGGACGAATACCTCCAGCGCGTGAATCGTCATTACCAGATCCGGCGAGAGGCGAAGGCGTTTGACATGCCGACCGTGACGCCGCTTCCTCGGGGCGCTTTTTACATCTGGCTGAAGGATGTAAAAGGAAAAGTGAGTGGACAAACGAAAGTGCCCCGTATGAGCGAGGAACGTGCAATTGCAGACCGCGTACTCGAACTCAGCAGAGCCGGATTCCGCCAGGACGCGTTGCCGCAGAATCCATCTTAACGTCAATTGAAATAAAAAATTAGCCGGAACAACCTCCAGCAGCACGCGTGGAGGAACGCCGTCCGAAAAAATACGTCAGATGCGACACCCCGGCCCATCATTGTCGAATTAGAACGATCGCCTACAGATAGATCGCTACGAACACTTAACTCTTGCAAGGCCTATGTATGTCCCACGCCAGCAGCGGATGCTGGACCAGTATCTCCAGGAGATCGGACAAATACCGCTGCTCAAGCCCCATGAAGAGGTCGACCTGGCTCGCCGCATCAAACAGGGCGATCAGGAAGCACTCCACAAATTAACCCGGGCCAACCTGCGCTTCGTTGTGTCGGTTGCCAAGAAGTATCAGGGACAGGGTCTTTCGCTCGCCGACCTGATTAATGAAGGAAACTACGGGCTGATCAAAGCCGCTCAGCGCTTCGATGAAACCCGTGGTTTCAAGTTCATTTCGTACGCCGTCTGGTGGATCCGTCAGGCAATTCTTCAGGCGCTGGCCGAACAAAGCCGCGTCGTCCGACTTCCGCTGAACCGGATCGGCACGATCTCGAAGATCCGCAAGACGAGCGCCCGGCTTGCGCAAAATCACGACCGTGCCCCCAATATCGAGGAGCTCGCAAAGGAACTCGATATCGATGTCGAAAAGGTCCGCGAGGCAATGCAGCACACCGGCCGGCATCTGTCGATGGACGCGCCGTTCAACGAGGACGATGACAACAGCCTCCTCGATGTACTGCCGGACGAAGAGGACATCTCGCCGGATGAAACCCTCCTCGATGAGTCGCTCAAGATTGATATCGAGCGTGCATTGAGCCTGCTGCATCCCCGAGAAGCGGAAATCACGCGTCTATACTTTGGAATAGGTCGCGAGCATCCGCTGACCCTTGAGGAAATCGGGCAGAGATTTGGGCTGACACGTGAGCGAGTACGGCAGATCAAGGAAAAAGCGCTCCGCAAACTCCGCCAGAAACATCGCCGCGAAGAGCTGCAGATGCACATCGGGTAGTTCGAGCACGTTCGTTTCGACTAAAAAAGGTCACTCCGGGAATTCCGGCGTGACTTTTTTTATTCAGGGAATCCTCCGAAGCTGAGGAACGAGAGCATTCGTGATGCGGGCGATGCATGGCCCCTGGAATGCCCATCGCAAAACTGACCTGCGCCCGATTTCTTAGAACGGTATCGCTGCTCGAATTCTGTAGTACACGTCAACCGGCTCGTTGCGCCCCAGCGCATCGTGAGGTTGCGCTGCGCCCACACTATGCGCAATCTCCAGTCCTGCGAGGCGAAGAGCATTTTTCAATTCAACACCTGCACCGAGCCGGTACTCCCAGTCATCGGCCGCGGGCGTGCGCACGGCGGCTCCATCTGCAAAGAACGCCAGCGACGTTGCGCCGAACGAAACAAGGCCCAGCACTCGCGTCTGCAAATCGGGCAGCAACGGTATTCGATACTCTGCCGACCCGAAGAGCAGCCGATCACCGATCAGGTGCTCGTTGTATCCGCGCACCCGTTCCCTTCCACCGATTTCGAGCATCAGCAAATCCGGCATCGAGAGCAAAACATCATCATATCGGCTCAGTCCGATGTAATCCTGCGGACGAGAGGTGCCCAGGCGGGCCTGTGCCCGGCCGTAGATATAAAACTGATGGCGGGCCGGCGCGGGTAGCACAGCAAATCCTCTTACATCCCCCTCGAGGTACTCCATATCGGTGCCGAGGACCGGGGCCGCGGCCGTGACGCGCAGCAATACTCCGTTCCCGTCGAGTGGATGGATCACGTTGTAGCGGTATGGTCTCAGCGTGCGCCGTATCCATTCGATCTGAACATCAAACTGCTCCCCGCTGATCGGCGCGTCGATGTCGTCCGGAGAACCGACATCATCCAGGTGAAGTGGCTCGAACGAAATCAAGCGGGTTCGAAAACGAAAGTCGGTCGATGTATAGGGTCGCTGCATCCAGCTCAAAGGCAGGCGCAGCACTACCTCACCGCCGGAATGGCGCTCTGCCAGGATCTCGTCTCCATATACTTGAAACGTTGCCGGGATTCGGTACGCAGTAGCGGAGATCGTGGGATGCCACTGGTTGTTGATATAGCTTGCTGCAAACCAGTAATTTTCAGGATCTGCGATCGACCATATCCCGAATCCAGCCAGCGAATGTTTTCCGAGAGGTTCTACGAAGCTCGTCAGTCCGAACAGTCCCCATGAAGAAGGTCCCGCGTAATACGGAAGTGCCAGACTGGCAGCGTGGGTAATGTTACGCCAGCTGTTATATCTCCCCCGACTCTTGATAAGACTGAAGTCGGGCTCGATGCTGGACGCGAGCTCCTGGGGCGGTCGATGAGCCGTCCATGTGGCATATGCCTCCGGTACGACCGGATTGAATCTTCCCGCATCTCGTGAGGCATCGATTACGAAGACTCGATCCTGGGACTTGCTGATCCCGCTCACCGTGACAAGCCTCCCGGCCGGGAAATCATCCGACGGCGGCAGCCAGTCCCGAACTCTCGCTCCGGTTGCAAGCGCGGTTATACTTCGAACGGAGTCGGTCTCGAGATCAAGCACATACACATTGGGGACGTCTCCTCGAATCGACGTGAATGCGAGTTGACGCCCGTCCTGACTCCACACCGGATCTCGGTCATCGTATGGCGACGATATCAGCGTCTCGATCCGACCATCGTGCGCATGATACACATGGATATCGCGGTTTCCCTCCGAATCGAATATCGAAATCGCAAGGCGTTCGCCGTCTCGATCCCAGGTAATACTCCCTATCTGGATGTCTCCTTCGTAGCTCGTTAGCGCCGTTTCTACGTTATCGACAGGATTGAGCTCGTACACATTAGAGGTCCCGCGATCCGTCGCGATGAACGTAAGGGATCCGGAACGTGGATTGAAGACAGGGGAGGCGGTTCGTCGTCCACGTGTGATACGGCGCTCTCTTAGCGACGCCACATCCACAACTACAATATCGTTCAATAACGTTCCATTCGGACCACGCATCATCCGGGTTAGCGCGACCTGATGGCCATCGGGGCTCCACGATACGGGTCCTCGCAGACTGCCCTCTGCCAGCATCCGAACATGGCCGGCTGCATTTACATGGTAGAGCCGCCGGATCGGCCTCTCGAGTGATGTGAGTGACAATACGGCCGCGTGCGAGGTGTCAGGTGAATAAGACACGTCGTACACATACTGGCCGGGCACATTCTCCGGGTCGACTCCAAGAGAATCGGGATTCTCGAGGCTTCCCGCCATCGAATTGTAGTAGATGTTGATATGCCGCCGCCAGTCATCATAGAATTCGCGATACGATTTCCCCGCAGCTGAGCGAAAGGCCGCCTCGAAGTCGTGCACCTTTGCCAGTCCAAAAAGTCGGGATCGGCGGTGGCGCAGCATAGACGCGAGCGTGCTGTCGCCGTACTGCTCAGCGAAAAATCGTACCTGCGAATTGCCGACGGCATATCGCAGGCGGCCATTCCAGGCGGACCTTCCATCGGAATAAGACAGTCGATCGTCGAGTACAGCCGTGCGAAGCCAGATATCACCTCGCAGGGCGTCCCATTCCTCCGTCAGATACTGAGCCAGGCCTTCCGTCCAGAACGACGGCAGCGGATTCGCCACTACGTTCTGCCACATTCCTATATTCGACTGCACGGCCCTGAAATGGAAGATATGGGCGAGTTCGTGCGCGATCACCTTCCGCAGCCATTTCTCGCGCCCCGTCCATGCCTCCGCCACATCATTGACATGGACCCAGATATTGGTGAATCCATTTCCGATGGGGACGGCAAAACCGTTCGCGATCTCATCCTCGTCCGTTAAATAAATACGGATGGGTCGGTCGAACTTCACATCCAGATTCGCCGACAGCATCTCGTAGGATTCCTCGGCGATGGCGGCGGCCGCCCCTTCAATGCCTTCCAGGTGTTCAGGATAAACGATCCTGAAATGATCGGTGTCGGCCGTCAGCCACGTAATCTCAGGGTGATTGCGATCCGAATACAGCCGAAAACCCTGAGCTTCTACAGTCTCATGAGGGATGAGTAAGCCGGCTAATAGCAGCAGTAACAACCGCATCGATCAAACAATAATATTTTTATGAGGGGTATGACAGTAAGCTGTCACCGTGCCTGATTATCATGCAGACAACAACGAAAACCACGTAACAGCAAGGTATCTGTCATGTCTGCAACACTTCCTCTTTTTCCTTCCATCGCGGGCCGTATTTCGAGATCTGATGTGCCATCGTACAGCGAGCCGCAGTTGTTCTACGATCCGCCATATGCTACCACCGAAGAGGATGCATTTGCATGGTCACTGGTGCGATCGCTCCACATCCGTAGCGGTTTGCGATATCGCGTTGCCCAGGGCGAGTCTTTTTATCATTTCGTGATTGAGTTGAATGGACGGATAACTGCAATTGAGATTATGGATGACGACGTCGATTCGGCACAGCCCGCTCCCCTTCCCTATGGAGTAGACGTGTTGTACCGATTCTCTCGCTGCGATATTCGCGAGCGCGGCAACGACTGTCTCTACGTGATGGCCTTACTCGATCCATCACTATTTGGCCCGCGCGCACGAGTCAAGGCCCGGCGCGAGTCGTCTGAGAATCTTGCAATCGAGTTTAGTGGTGATCGGCGGTCCGAGATCACGCTACGTTATGAGGCTCTCGAGCCACTGGTCGAAATCGATGGGGAATGGCTGGTGCTCGATCCGGACGATACCGTGCTCACCACACGCGTCCTGCGCTGTGATGGCAATGCATGAGATTATGCCTCCGAAGCGCCGTCTCCCACTTTTCCACGTCCTGCGACATGGACATCCGTCCGCCGGTCGTCGTGAGCGGAGCGCAGCATCGCCGCGATGTCCACGCCCGTTGAAGCTTTCAGGCTCTCCAGCAGTGCGGGCGTGGCACCGGCGATTTGATTGAACACAGCAGGAACGCCGCTTCCGTTTCCGCTGTCGACCACCGTCAGTTTATCGATTTTGAGATTATCGACCGTCTTGATTACCTCTTTCACGATATCCGGCAGCATTTGCACGAGGAACAGCCGTTCGGCATCGGGACCTGCCTGCTGCCAGAGCATCAGCTTTTCTTTCAAAACCTCAACTTCGGCACGACCGTCTTCGAGGATGCGCGCAGCATTTCCGCGAGCGATTTCCTCTTTTGCGTGCCGTTCGGCTTCGGCAGCCACCACGACTTCAGCCCGCTGGCGTTTTTCGGCCAGCTCGATCTCCTGGATAGCGAGCTCCTGCCGCGCCTGTGCATCGGCAACCAGCGCCGCGACAGCGACCTTCGCTTCTTCGGCTTCGGACTCCGCCGCGAGGCGCGCACGCACGATCCTCACCTCATTCTCTGCCTCGGCGATCGACTTGTCGGCGCGGGCCTGGGCCAGCCTTGCCGCTTCCTCCTTCTCGGCCTCCGCAATTTCTGCAGCCGATATGATATGTGCGGTCTGCTGCCGTCCAATCGCATCGAGATAACCCCGGTCGTCTTCGACACTCTGAATCTTGAGCGTGTCGAGCTGGAGGCCCAGCGCGTTGAGATCGTCATCGGCTTCCTGCAGGAGTTCCTTGGCGAATTTGAGCCGGTCTTCGTTGACCTCCTCCGGTGTAAGCAGGGCGAGTACGCCGCGCAGGTTGCCCTCGAGCGTCTCTTTCGCGATTGTCTGGATTTCCTCCAGATTCTTGCCAAGCAGCCGCTCGACTGCATTATTCAATGATGGCTCTGATGAAGCCACTTTGACGTTGGCGATCGCACGGACTTTCAGCGGAATACCGCCTTTCGAGTATGCGTTCGTGACGGTGAGATCGATTGGGATCGTGTTGAGAGCGAGCCGATCGACACGCTCGAGCAACGGGATCCGGAAACCTCGTCCACCGCGGAGAACCCTGTATCCGACGCGACTGCCGTCGGGCAAGGCACGGCTTCGACCGCTAAAAATCAGGACCTCGTTTGGCTGGCAGATTTTCAGGTTGGCCCGGATGATCCCCAGCACGGCCAGAAATGCGGCTATAAGAACAACGGAGACAATAATTATGGCTTCCATGACAAGTACCGTCTATTTATATGCTGTCCACAGGTAACAGGACCTTGTGCGCGCTCGCCGCCCGCTCCCGCTATTCCGGCTTTACGACCTCTGCCACATTCCCCTGCATTCCTACGACGACGACCTCATCTCCTTGCTCAAAGGACTCCAGTGTATCTTCATCCAGAGACCGAGCAGTCAACATTACACGGTGTCCCCGAGCCACAAGCGATATCCGGCCGCGGTCGGCAGACTGAAATGGAATCACGACATGTGCGGTTTGACCTTTCAGGTCGTCTACGGAGATATCACTGGAAATGTGACGGGATGCGACAGATTTAATTACATAGTTCCCGCCGAGCCCCGTTACGAGCCCCGTCAGGACGGAGACCATCAGTCGAAACGTTTCCCCCGCATCCGTCATCCCCATCAGTACACCTGTCAGGCCGAAGAATGCGGCGAATAAAAACAGAGTTCTGACACTCAGGAGATCGACAAATCCCGCGCCTCCGATTTCCCCGTCCAGATCGATATCTGCATCGAAGTCTGCATCGGCGTCGGAATCCCCGCCAAGCATAGAAAGCAGA
>CBFGXY010000034.1:0-10674 GCA_965652945.1 uncultured bacterium | reverse complement strand
TTTCGTTTTGCAACCCGCGTGCAGGACCTCAGAAACGAAGGAATCGTGAGGTGGGAAGGCGTCCGGTTCGATCACATGCTAATGGAGCACGTGGTCAAGACGGATCCGGTCGAGCCGGGACACCTGATCGTGACGAGCGGATATAGCGCCTCGTTTCCCAGTGGTTATCCCATCGGAATCGTAGATTCGGTTTCCTTCCGCACCGGACGAAACGAGCGTACAGTTTATCTCCGGCCTCTCGCTCCTCTCGACAAGTTGCAGTTTGTTTTTGTGATTTTGGATCTTCCCGACCCTGAAATATCGGCTGTCGAACAAGAGCCGATCCTTTGAGGCAAAATCAGAAGGCCTGCCACTACGCGTACACACTCCATCATCTCTGCCCTTCCTGTGTCGATGTCTATGCTTCGGCGATTCTGTGCCGTCCTCGTTCTTTCGTGCATCGTTCCACTGACTGGAGCGGTGGCGCAAAGCCTTTCCGAGCGAGCTCTGGCCCAGAGTATCGAGCGAATACTCGAGCGAGACCTCCTTCCCCATTCGCTCTGGGGGATTAACGTAATTGACGTAAACACGGGAGAGACGATTTACGAGCGCAACGCTGAGAAGTCGTTCGTGCCGGCGTCAAACACGAAGCTGTTTACAACTTCGGCTGCCCTGGGGACGCTCGGACCCGACTATCGCTACACCACCACCGTATGGACGGACGGCGAAATCATCGGCAATACGCTCGTCGGGAATTTGATCGTACGCGGGTCGGGAGATCCGGCCATCGGTGGCCGGTTCCATGATGGAAACGTCATGCATGTCTTTGAGTCGTGGGTCGATTCGCTCCGAGCTCTCGGCATTACTCAAATCGATGGAGACATTATTGGTGATGACGACGTCTTCGACGATGTACCGCTGGGAGCAGGGTGGGCATGGGATAATGAACAGTACTGGTATTCAGCCGAGATTGGCGGCCTTACTTTTAACGACAATAATATCGACGTCGAAATTCGCGCAGGCAGGATGGGATCGCCTGCGTCGATTTCGTGGACTCCGCTGAACACCGGTTACGTCACGATCCGAAATCACACCACAACCGTGCACACCGATTCTTCGATGAGTGCACGGTACGCACGCGAGCGGGCTTCGAACGTTATCACCATCGCAAACAGGATTCCCGAAGGCCGCACAACCAGCGTTAGCCTGACCATCACAAATCCAACTCTTTATTTTGTGCACGTCCTTCAGGAGACGCTCCACGCACACGGAATTGGTGTATTAGGGTCACCGGTAGACGTAGACGACATTTCGATTAAGCCGGATTACGAGGCGCCTGGTATGACGAGAGTGGCATCATATACCTCCGTGCCGATGACGGAAATAGTCGACGTGATCAATAAACGAAGCCAGAATCTATATGCGGAGCAGGTACTGCGGACGATCGGTGCTGAATCCGATAAAGATGACGAGAGCCGGTACGGGTCTCTGGCGGCGAAAAGCATCGAACGTGCCCGAGAAACGTGGGCGGCTGCCGGAGTAGATACGTCGCATTTTAGAATCGCGGATGGGTCGGGTCTTTCACGGCTCAATCTGATTTCGCCGATGATGACGACACAGCTTCTTACGTACATGTGGTCGCACCCGGATGATGAGATACGAGATGCATTCGTAGCATCCTTACCTATCGGCGGAGTAGACGGGACGCTCAGTACAAGATTCCGGGCGGGTCGTGCGTTAGGCAATGTACGTGCGAAAACAGGATCGCTTTCGGGCGTCAGTGCTCTCAGCGGATATGTAAGAACCAGGGCAGGCCGGGATATCGCGTTTTCAATTCTTGTTAATAACTATACTGTTAATACGTCGACTGTCAGGGATGTTCAGGACGAAATCGTCGAGCTTATCGCAGCGTGGTGATCTACTGCGTGAACCTGAAGGCGAGTTGTAATTTTTCGCCTGCAATACAATAATTGCGACCAGTCGTTCTTTACATGACGTTGAAGTGGCAGACTGAACAGGTACCCTTCACATCGTTCAGGAGCTTAAAGTTACATACGTATTACGATTTCTGTATTCCGGTTTGTATTCCATTTAAATGACTTCTAATTCAAGCAATTTTATTCGTTCAACGACGGTCCTCGGAGTCAGGCATAAAGGACGCGTTGCGCTCGGTTCGGATGGCCAGGCGACCATGAAAGACACCGTCGTCAAGCATAATGCCCAGAAAGTACGTCCGTTGTATAACGGAAAGATTCTTGCGGGATTTGCAGGGGCTACGGCCGACGCCTTCACTTTATTCGAACGATTTGAAGAGAAGCTCGAACAGTACGGGGGAAATGTGACTCGTGCTGCGGTGGAACTTGCGAAAGCCTGGAGAACCGATCGCTACCTTCGCAGACTGGAAGCCCTGCTGGCGGTGGCAGCAGCAGACAAATTGCTCTTGATCAGCGGTACGGGCGACGTAATCGAACCCGACGATGACATTGTGGCAATAGGATCGGGTGGGCCCTACGCGCTGGCCGCGGCCCGCGCCATGACCGCATACGCACAGGAAAAAGAAGCGGCCGATATCGTACGAGATGCTTTGCGAATTGCCGCCGACATTTGCATATACACAAACGATCACATAACCGTATTAGAAATAGACGCAGATACCTCACAGGTTGATAGTTGACGACCTATCCCTCACCCGCAATCGCAGAGCCGATACACAGTTTACCTTGATGTATGGTTGATCGGCTTATCGTTCCATACCAGGGTTCCGGCCCATTAATTACTATAATCGTTCACCATGCGCCATTCTCGATATCTCATTGACTCGCGGGCCAAAGACGCTCGTGCAGCCATCTTTGTAGATTACGACAACCTCCATTGGATTATCAGCCAGCGTCTGGGGCAAAATTCGTACGCTGATGAGTATATCGCTGAAATGCTCGACGAATTGCGTCAGTATCTGCAGGATGAAGAGCACATCACGCCGTCTGTAGCGATTGCCTTTTCTGATTTTGGCGCTCTGAGCGGCAACGGGCCGTTCATTCAGCGGTCACTCTATCTACAGGGCTTCGAACCTCGGTTCGTCCCCTCATCACTTCAGCCCAATGCCGTAGAGATTCAGTTCTGCGCGGACGTGTCGGAGGTGCTGCATCGCCGTACCGATATTCAGATGTTCGTTCTACTGACGGGTAATCGCGCATACATGCCGCTCGTGCAGCAGATCAAACGATATGGACGCACTCCCATCGTGGCATCGCTGGAGTGGGCACCGGAATCGGAAACCATGCAGTTCGCGGAAGGCGATTTCCGACTCGATGCGCATTACCTCCTGAGTGAGGCCACGCGACGCGATCTGCTCGAAGGTGCACCTGCGGGCACGACGCGCATCGACACGGCGACGGTTGCACCACGCGACCCTGCCGACTTCATCGAGGTAACGGATCCCGTACAGCTCAACACGCTCGATATCATCGAGACGTATTTCGGCCAGTATGAGGAAGTTTACCTTACGCCCCTGCTGCGTAAGCTCTCTGAACTGCTTGACGAGCGGGATCACGATCCGAAGTCGATTATCAGCACGCTCGAAGAACACGGGGCTGTCCGACTCGAGAAACGGCGCGGATTTCCGCATGACTACACCGTTCTGATCGTCGAAAGTGAACATCCCGATGTTCAGCGTGTGCGGGAGATTGCCAACAGCCGCCCGCTCGATGACGAAGGAGATGAGTACGGAGACGAGTTCTCCGACGACTACTACGATGACTACGGAGACGACGAGTACGTAGAGGATGACATTGATCCGGACGACGTACCCGTTACACCGGAAATGAACCGGGAGAACTTCGACGACTAACGCGTTGATCACAGATCAGATGGACTGAGCGGGCTCACCCGGTGCCCTGGTCGTCAAAGCGACGCTCCACCGATCCTCAGGATGTGGAAGGTGGCGTGTGCCGACTCCGGGACAGCTTGTCTTCCGGAGCGTCTGTTCGTCCGTCCGTTTCTTGCAACGCACATACACAGTCAGTAGTCGAGGTCATGCCCCGTGGTCGCCCCGTCCGATGCGAACCATTCGGGGTGTCAGTGCTCGGCTACGCAGGTAATCAATATGGATAAAGAATTGACCCCTCGCCAGATCGTTGGTGAGCTGGACAAGTACATCATTGGGCAGGATGAGGCGAAAAAGAGCGTCGCGATTGCGCTAAGAAATCGCTGGAGGCGTCAGAATGCTTCCGAAGAAATGCGCGACGAGATCATGCCCAACAACATCATTATGATCGGGCCAACCGGCGTTGGAAAAACGGAAATCGCCCGTCGGCTGGCCAAACTCGCCCACGCACCGTTCGTCGAGGTCATGCCCCGTGGTCGCCCCGTCCGATGCGAACCATTCGGGGTGTCAGTGCTCGGCTACGCAGGTAATCAATATGGATAAAGAATTGACCCCTCGCCAGATCGTTGGTGAGCTGGACAAGTACATCATTGGGCAGGATGAGGCGAAAAAGAGCGTCGCGATTGCGCTAAGAAATCGCTGGAGGCGTCAGAATGCTTCCGAAGAAATGCGCGACGAGATCATGCCCAACAACATCATTATGATCGGGCCAACCGGCGTTGGAAAAACGGAAATCGCCCGTCGGCTGGCCAAACTCGCCCACGCACCGTTCGTCAAGGTCGAGGCCACGAAGTTCACTGAGGTCGGCTACGTAGGCCGCGATGTCGATTCGATGATCCGCGATCTGGCCGACATTGCGGTGAACATGGTTCGGGATGAACAGACGCAAGCCGTTCAGGAACGAGCTCGTGAGCATGCCGAGGAGCGCATCCTGGATATTCTTATTCCTCCCTCCAACCAGCCGGTTCGTGGCACTGCGTTCGTTCTCACGCAAGGCAATGGCGACGAAGATCAGTCCGCCTCCGAGAACCGTGATGATGATCTTCGGGAGCGCACGCGGCAGAAATTTCGGGAACGGCTGAAAAGAGGTGAACTCGACGACCGCGAGGTCGAGATCGAAGTCGCCGCCGACTCGGCGCCGATGCTTCAGGTGTTCGGTCCGATGGGTCTGGAGGAAATGGGGATGAACCTCCAGGATCTGTTTGGAAACATGGGAGGCCGAAAGCGCAAAAAGCGGCGCCTCCCCATTTCGGAAGCAAGAGAGATTCTTACGGCCGAGGAGGCTCAGAAGCTGATCGATATGGACAAGGTGACGCGCGAGGCGCTGGAGCGTGTTCAGCAGTCGGGAATCGTCTTTATCGATGAGATCGATAAAGTGGCGTCGCGCACTTCATCGGAGCGTGGAGGACCGGACGTTTCACGAGAAGGTGTGCAGCGAGATTTACTTCCTATCGTGGAAGGCTCGAATGTTACCACCAAGCACGGAATGGTACGAACCGACCATATCCTGTTTATCGCCAGCGGCGCCTTCCATGTCTCGAAGCCCAGCGATCTGATCCCGGAGATGCAGGGGCGCTTCCCCATCCGGGTCGAGCTGAACAGTTTGACGGAGGAAGACTTTTATCGCATTCTGACACAGCCGAAAAATGCTCTTCTGAAGCAGTACGCGGCGCTTCTGGAAGCAGAAGGAGTGGAAATGCAGTTCGAGGATGATGCGGTCAAAGAAATAGCCCGGATCGCAGCGGAGGTAAATTCGGACGTCGAGAATATTGGCGCGCGCCGACTGCACACGATCCTGACGACTCTACTGGAGGATGTCCTCTACGATATTCCAGACGTCATCGACGAATCAAAGATCATGGTTACGGCTGATGTCGTGCGGGAGCGCCTCGATTCGGTCGCTCGAAACAGGGATCTGAGCCAGTACATCCTGTAGATGGATGGCGAAGCTGGAGACTCATCCGGTCGAAGACGAGGAGGGAATGGATCGGTGGAGGCATCTCGCCGAGGTGGCTCGCGTTCAATCCCCATTTTCGCAACCGGAGGTCGCACGTGCCATCGCGGGGATGACAGGTACGAAGGCACACATGGGCTTCGTCTCCGATCGTGGCGAGGACCGGGGGGCGATCGTGCTCTACAGACGTGGCCGGCGGATTGTGTATCCGGCGCTTGCTTATTACACGCCCCTTTTGTTGAATTCAATTCCGGACGAGAGCGAGATTCATAAGGGAAAAGATGATCTCACGACCCTGTTGCGAGGACTGTCTGAAGCGCAGGTTCGGGTTCATATTCAGCTCCCTCCTGTAGTGAAGGATCCGAGGCCGGGCATCTTTTCGCATCTTGAAACGCGGCCTTTTTTCACGTACGAGATCCATCCCGGAGAGCACGACATTTCCAGGTGGTCGGAGTCGACCCGCCGGTCGTTTCGTCGGCACCGCGATCAGTACGAGCTGGTTTCTGATCCATCGCACGTACGCCATGTTGTGGGCCTGGCGTCTGCCGCTTACCGGCGGAGTGACCGCCGCTCACCTTTTGATGCAGAGTCATTTTCACGTGAGGCGCCTCCCTTACTGGAGAAGGGAATCATTGAGACGCTCGTCGTAAGAGATGCGCAGCAAGAGGTAAAAGGTGGTGTCATTCTCCTGAAACATGGCCCGGAGGTCTGTTACTGGATCGCGGGAAGCGAGCCCGGCGCTGCGATGACGTCGCTGCTCGGATTAATGCTCGAACGTCTTGCCGGAGATGAGGTCCGACGTTTTGACTTTCTGGGGGCCAACACGCCGTCGATTGCTGAATTCAAACGCCGCTTCGGACCTTCGCTCACACCCTTCTACCACATCCGGCAGAAGGATCCACTGCCCCGGCGTATACTTCAGAAATTGAGGCGCCAGTAACGTAAGTTGGCGACTAATTTTTTCTATTGCGTCTTCGGATGCCCTCCACCAAGCGCCCTACGCCTCCTCTCTCAAGAATATTCTCCGACCGGGGTTTCCGCGGCCCCGTACTGACGTTGATATCGGGATCGGTCATCGCACTGGTGGCCGCCTACCTGGCTCAGCCCATCCTGACCCGATTGTATTCGCCGGAGTCGTTCGGAATAGCCGACTATTTCGTGGGCGTGCTTACGATTCTCGTTACCGCGGCTTCGTTGCGGTATGAGGATGCAATCATGTCACCGGAAGATGAAAACGACGCGGCCGCGATCATCTGGCTCACGATATTTTTGTCTGTCGGATTTGCCGTTCTAACCGCCATCTCGATTCCATTCTCCGAGAGCATCGCCGTTTGGATCCGTGTCCCCGGAATGGCCCCCTTTATCCCGCTGATTCCGCTGACACTGCTACTGATGCGGCTCACCAGGTTGGGAGAACTGTGGCTGGCCAGGCACTCGCGATTTCGAAGTATCACCACCGGTGATGTCGCGAACAAATTGTCTATGGTGGGAGTCCGGCTGGGCGCTGGATTTTCAACTGCTGCCAGTGCATCGGGTCTTATTGGTGGATTTATCGCGGGCCATGCAGTTTCAAGCGCTGCGTACTCCCGCATCATTATTAAGGAGGGACTGGTGCCGGCACTCCCATCGCGACGGCACCTGGGGGTCATAGCGAAACGATTCCGACGATTCCCGCTTTTTACACTGCCTTCGGCCACGATGGCGGCAGCGGTAGCAAGATTGCCTATTTTGCTTCTTCCCCTTTACTACCCGATCGAAACCGTCGGACTCTATGGACGGGCGTTTCTGGTCCTGGCCATTCCTCTGGGACTTATCGGAAACTCGGTCTCTCAGGTCTTCTTCGTCAAGGCTGCCGAGGCCCGAAGCGAGGGCACGCTTCCTACGCTGACCGAGATCGTCCACAGCCGGCTGGTCATGATTGGAATATTTCCAACCCTTATCCTCATCGTTGCCGGACCAGACTTGTTCGAGTTCGTCCTCGGGGATACATGGCGAGAAGCGGGACGATACGTGCAATATCTGGCGGTCTGGCTCTTTCTGGGGAGTGTTTCAGCTCCTCTTACCCGTCTTTTCGATGTGATGGAAAGACAGCGGTCTGATTTTCTCACCTCACTTCTGATGTTTGTTGTCCTGACGGCGGCACTTATAGTTTCCGGTTCGCGTGGGCAGAGTATTGAGACCACATTAATAGCGGTCGGAATAGCGGGCGTAGTCGTGAGGCTGGTCCAGCTGGGTACCGCGACGCTGGGTACCGGAGCATCCCCGGGCGGGCTTGTTGCACCTTACATCCGGTATGGACTCTACTCTGTACCTGGGATGGTCCTCACGTATTTCGTTCTATCTCAGGCATCTCCTCTACTGTCAACCATTGCAGCTGCCGTCGGAGGGCTTATCTACGCTGTTCTGACTGCATGGGATGAGGGTTTTCTCCGCAGGACGAAGGCCGCAGACTGACGGAAGTCAGGGGTTGCACTGGAAGTCGACGGGGCTCACCGAGTCGACCCGTCACATATCCACAAAAAAAGCCGCGCCCGGCGGGGAGCCGAGCGCGGACGTGGGCTGATGCTACGGTCCTCCATCAACGTGTCCCTCAACACGTACCGTAACCCACTTTCAATCCGTAAACAGATGCATGTGGATTAGGTGCCGCCCATGGCCAAGGGTTTACGAGGTCGAAACGTATGTCACAATCAAGCCATTCCGGGCTATCTAAAACCATCGATTATCTGACGCTTGCCCATCGGGTCTATATCCAGAGCGACGGCACTCTTGCGCCGCGCCTCCGCTCCCCGCTTGCCCATGAGCGCTGTGTAGTAATCGAGGTATGGGAAGTTCGAGATCCCGCCGCGGATAAACTCGTAGCGCGTAATGGCTTCGACCCATTTGTCTGCAACAGGTGAAACATCCACATAAATGTATGGGGAGAATCCTTCGGGATCTTCCCAGTTTTCGGCATAATAAATCCCCCTGAAGCCTCTGTGGGCCGGATGCTCCAGCTCTACGCCCGGAAGTACGGACAGAAGTACGGCGTCACTAACGATACGATGGGTTCGTGCGTGGTCTTTGTGGATGCTGGCTTTCCAGTGCGTGATGATATGGGTGGGCTTTACCTCACGAATGACGTTCGCGACGTATCGGCGGACGTCTTCATCATCCGGTAACTGCCCGTCGAGGTAGGGAGCAAAGATCACCTCGGCTCCCAGGATCTCAGCGGCCTCCACCGCCTCGCGTTTCTTCTGTTCTGCGTACGCTTCTGGAGACATCGCCGGATTCCCCCCTTCGCCAAGGGTCATGTGAAGTATTACGGCGCGATCACCCTGCTTGGCGTGAAGAGCAAGAATGGCTCCCGAGGTCAGCTCGGCATCACCAGCATGAGCACCGACGGCGAGAATCGTCCGAGCCGGCTGTGCCGAAACAGAGGATACTGACAAGAGGACCAGACATATCGTCAGGAGGAAACTACGTCTCATGAGGAGCAGAAAAGGCTGAGTGACAACGGAAGTCGGGATATCGATAACTCCAGATATGGCGACGTCCCATCAGGTGTGGGATAGCGCCTGGCCGAAACTGGATGGATCGTACTTGAACCAAGCTCGCCGAGAGAGATGGTGTTGTTAATCAGAGCATACGAATTTCGTACTGATCTTGCCGCCGATGGATCGGTGTGAAGGATGTATGCAACACACTTGAAGAAGTAGGCCCGATTCTACTTCAGGGAATGTTTCCGTGCAAACTCAGTGGCAAGAGGTTCACCTTATTGTTTTTATAAGGTATATCTGGATCACTGTGGTCGAATTTCAGCTGAGATCGAGACGGCATCATAGTCTGAGACTCATAGAATTTTCAGATCGAGTCCTGTTTGCTTATCAGTTTATGCGCCTATAGATTCATCCGGATTCCGATTAGAGCACACTTTCATCCAATTTCGTGTGCCTATTACACCAACCAACCTTGTTTAACCCACATGAAACGAATTATAACCACAACGTTTTTTGCTGTTTTCCTTCTGGTTATAGCTCTCCCATCGAAGGCTCAAGTTGCAATAGATCTCGGTCCACGCGTCGGATATGATATCGGCGGAGATGTTGAGGAGTTCTTCATCGGCGCGGACGCCCGGTTTGGTATTCCTGATTTCCCCGTAGATCTGGGAGCGACGTTCGATTACTTTTTCACCGACGGCGACCTGTCGTTCTTTCAGCTCTCCATGAATGCTTATTACGACTTCATTCTGGAGGACATGTCCTTTGTCCCCTACGCGGGAGCAGGCCTGGGTATTTCGAGAGTCAGCGTGGATTCGGATCTTGGACCTCTGGGCAGCTATTCATACTCTGATACCGATACGGGAATCAACCTGATCGGCGGCGCCCGTTTCACGGCCGGTAATATGTATCCGTTTGCGCAGGTTCAGCTAACCTTCGGGGACCTCGATCTTCTTACGATCGGTGGAGGGATTCTCTTCCCCATAGGCCGATAGGCGACCGTAGGTCTAATGAAACTAAGCCCCCGGCACGTTATTGGTCGGGGGTTTTTTATTTGATAAGATTCTGTACGATGTGAAGTTTACCATCGCTCCGACCTGGGCGACAGCGCAACATTTTATCACGCGTATCAAGTGTATATGGAGCTACGATCCGTTAAAGCGACACGATATGTAACGCCGCTTCGAGAAGGGGGATCGTTGCCTGCGATCGTCGAGGCCGACGATCTGGGTACGTATGTGCTCAAGTTTCGTGGCGCCGGGCAAGGGCATCGTGCGCTCGTTGCGGAGCTTTTGACGGGCGAAATCGGCCGGCTCCTCGGCCTACCGGTTCCTGAAATCGTACTGATGGAAGTCGACGCCGCTCTCGGCCGGTCAGAA
>CBFGXY010000033.1:0-10695 GCA_965652945.1 uncultured bacterium | reverse complement strand
AGTCGAAACGACCAATGATTGCAGGCCTTGTTGTGCGGTCATTCTCTCGTCGCTATTCGAATCCCGGAGCGGACTCCTCACTCGAGCAGTTGATGCTCGACAACAAGTTGGTCGGTATCTCCGGAGTAGACACACGCGCGCTCGTTCTGCACATCCGAAAAAAAGGTGTCATGAACGCCGTGATCAGCGCTGTGGATCTGGATGACGATAGCCTGATCGCGAAAGCTCAAAACTGGCCGTCGATGGAGGGGTTGAACCTGGCGCACAAGGTGAGCACCAGGCAAGCCTACGATTTTTGTGACGGTTCGACGCGCATAGCGGTCTTCGACTTTGGAGTGAAGCAGCATCTCCTGCGGTCTTTCCAGTCCCGCAATTGCGCGGTCCGGGTGTTCCCCGCCGATGCGCCGCTGGGTGAGGTCATGGCGTGGAACCCGGACGGGATATTCTTCTCGAACGGTCCGGGCGATCCGCGAGCAATGTCCGACACGATCGGCATGGTGAAGGATGCAATCGAAACCCAGACGCCGATGTTTGGGATCTGCCTCGGACACCAGTTGATGGGGCTGGCAGCGGGGCTCGACGTCTACAAGATGCACGTGGGGCACCGGGGCGCAAATCATCCCGTAAAGAACCTCCGCACCTCACGCGTGGAGGTGACCACACAGAACCACGGCTTCGGCATCGAAGGGGAATCTGTCCGGGACGATGTCGCCGAGGTCTCGCACGTAAACCTGAATGACGGCACGGTCGAGGGCCTTCGCTTCAAGCGCTTCAATGGGATGTCCGTGCAGTACCATCCTGAAGCCTCGCCCGGACCGCACGACAGTCGATATCTCTTCGACGAGTTCCTCGGTATGATCGCCAATAGACATCCGAAGAATATCGTTGCCAGTTGAAATGAGGGAAGATCGAGGCGAGATCGGATGATCCGGTCCGTGCGACGAATGCATGAGAGCCTTCGATGAGCCTTGCCACGGATAGTCAGGATGACACATTCGAAAGCGCGTTCGCCGAGATTGTCCTTCGGCAGGAGCAGTTCGATGTGGCTCGATGTGGCAAACGACACGCGAGATCCGTCAGCGCGACTGTTAGGAGCACCTTTTACCTCTTCACACTTACAGTATTTAAATGCCTAAGCGTACCGACATCAACAAGATTTTATTGATCGGATCCGGTCCGATCATTATCGGGCAAGCCTGCGAGTTCGATTATTCGGGCAGTCAGGCGGCGCGTGCACTGCGTGAAGAGGGATACGAGGTTGTGCTTGTCAACTCTAATCCGGCTACGATCATGACCGATCCGATCATGGCCGATTCGATCTATCTGCAGCCGCTGACGCCGGCCTCCATCAAAGAGATTGTTGAGGTCGAGCGACCTGACGCTGTGCTCCCTACGATGGGCGGTCAGACGGCTCTGAATCTT
The DNA here is from genome assembly GCA_965652945.1 of uncultured bacterium. Taxonomy (GTDB): domain Bacteria; phylum Bacteroidota; class Rhodothermia; order Rhodothermales; family CAZKDQ01; genus CAZKDQ01. The sequence continues at coordinate 9,273 of CBFGXY010000033.1, read as the reverse complement.
GCTGAGAAGCTGCACCTGGAAGGGTATTGGGAGAAGATGGGCATCGAAGTGATTGGGGTCGATATCGATGCAATCCAGATCACGGAGGATAGACAGAAGTTTCGCGATCTGATGGAGTCGATCGGGCTCGATCAGGCACGAAGCCGCGTGGCGAAGAGTCTGCTCGAGGCGAAGGAGATCACACAGGAGCTGGGCGGACTGCCGGTCGTGATCAGACCATCCTACACGCTCGGTGGATCGGGGGGTGGCATCGTGTGGAATCTGGACGAATTCGAACGAAAGTTGACGCGTGGGCTCGAGCTTTCGCCCGTCCATGAAGTGCTGGTGGAAGAGTGCCTGTTCGGATGGAAAGAGTACGAGCTCGAATTACTGCGTGATGCAAACGACAATGTCATCATTGTTTGTTCAATCGAGAACGTGGATCCGATGGGCGTCCACACTGGCGATTCCGTGACCGTAGCGCCGGTTCAGACCCTGACCGATAAGCAGTTCCAGCGGATGCGCAATGCGGCTATAAAAGCCATGCGGTCGATCGGGACGTTTGCGGGCGGATGCAACATACAGTTCGCCTTCGATTCGGAAAGCGAGCGCATGATCGTGATCGAGATCAACCCGCGCGTGTCACGCTCCTCGGCGCTGGCATCGAAAGCGACGGGTTACCCGATCGCAAAAGTGGCCACACGTCTCGCCGTTGGATACACACTTGACGAACTCCCTAATGAGATCACCGGTGTATCGAGTGCATGCTTCGAGCCCTCGATCGACTACGTCGTAACGAAGATTCCTCGATTCAATTTTGAGAAGTTCGAAGGGGTCGATGAAGAGCTCACCACGCAGATGAAAGCCGTCGGCGAGGTCATGGCGATCGGAAGGACGTTTACCGAGAGCCTGCAGAAAGCGTGGCAGAGCCTGGAGATCGGATACGCGGGTCTGGGCGGAGACCGCGAGGACGCTCCGCGCGAGGAAGTACGTGCGCGCCTCAAGAAGCCCTACTGGGACCGCACATTGCAGATCCGCAATGCATTCAAACTGGGCGCGTCGGTCGAGGAGATTGCCGACATCACGAAAGTCGATCCCTGGTTCTTAATGCAAATTGAGGACATCGTAAACCTCGAGCGGACATTGAGCGAGCTTCACCTTGACGAACTCGATCATGACTTGATGCGCCTCATCAAGCAGAACGGCTTTTCTGATGAGCAGATCGCATGGCTCGTGCGGGGCGAGGTAGAGGAGGAGGACGTGCGCAAGCGTAGGTTGGACCTCGGGATACGTCCGACATTCCAGCTCGTTGATACGTGCGCGGGCGAGTTTCCGGCGGAGACCCCGTACTTCTATTCCTCGTACGAGTCCTCGACGGAGAGTCTCGTCTCCGACCGCGAGAAGGTGATCATCCTGGGATCGGGACCGAACCGAATCGGGCAGGGCATCGAGTTCGATTACTCGTGCGTGCACGGTGTGCTCGCGGCTCAAGAGATGGGGTACGAGGCGATCATGATTAATTGCAATCCGGAGACGGTGTCAACCGACTTCGATATTGCGGACAAGCTCTATTTCGAGCCTGTTTACTGGGAGCGCGTGCTCGACATCATAGAACACGAAAAGCCGATCGGCGTGCTGCTCCAGCTTGGGGGTCAGACGGCTCTCAAGCTGGCCGAACGATTTGACGATAGCGAGATACGCATCTTCGGAACGCCGTACGAGATGATGGATCTGGCTGAGGATCGTGGCAAGTTTTCTCACGTGCTGCGCGACCTCGACATTCCATTCCCCGAGTACGGGATGGGGCAGACGGTCTATCAGGCAGTGCAGACGGCTGAGCGCATCGGGTATCCGGTCCTCGTGCGGCCGAGTTACGTGCTTGGCGGACAGGGCATGCGTATCGCGATTAACAAGGAAGAAGTAGAGGAATATGTGAGCGATATCCTCCGCCTGCTTCCCGACAACCAGATCCTGCTCGATCGATATCTCGAGAATGCCATCGAGATCGACGCCGATGCCGTGTGCGATGGCGATGAGGTCTGGATCGCCGGTATCATGCAGCACATCGAACCCGCGGGTGTACATTCCGGGGATTCGACAGCCGTCCTGCCGCCATACTCCCTCTCAGAGAACGTGATCGAAACGATTCGCGATTAACAAGGAAGAAGTAGAGGAATATGTGAGCGATATCCTCCGCCTGCTTCCCGACAACCAGATCCTGCTCGATCGATATCTCGAGAATGCCATCGAGATCGACGCCGATGCCGTGTGCGATGGCGATGAGGTCTGGATCGCCGGTATCATGCAGCACATCGAACCCGCGGGTGTACATTCCGGGGATTCGACAGCCGTCCTGCCGCCATACTCCCTCTCAGAGAACGTGATCGAAACGATTCGCGATTACGTTAGCCGGATCGCAATGGAGCTGAAGGTCGTCGGCCTCATCAACGTTCAGATGGCCATTCAGGGTGAGAACGTATTCGTGATCGAGGCGAACCCGCGTGCCTCGCGTACCGTGCCGTTTGTAGCGAAAGCCACGGGCGTGGCCGTAGCCAAGATTGCTTCGAAAGTGATGCTGGGGGAGAAGCTTGCCACCTTCCGTGATCGTGGCGAATTGAACTCCACACTCGAGGGTTATGCAATCAAAGAGCCCGTGTTTTCATGGGATAAGTTCCCCGAAGTGGCCAAGGAACTGGGCCCAGAAATGAAATCAACCGGCGAGTCGATCGTATTCGTCGACGCACTGACGGATGAGCATTTCCAGCGGCCGTATGAAATGCGTAATTTGTACTTGTCGAGATAATATCAGCTCTCAGCTGACAGCTATCAGCCTCCAGCTCACAGCTACCAGCCGTCAGCCTTCAGCTAAGAAGTTGCGAGGGAGATCGTTTATATCTGCCTACTGGACGCTGAATGCAGATATCCGATCGCAGAAAAAGCTGATAGCTGAGAGCTGATAGCTGATAACATTAGTTTTCAGCTGCCAGCTTCCAGCCTTCAGCTGAAACATCGCGCGGTCGTTTGCTGACTGCTGATGGCTGACTGCTGATGGCTGATAGGTGATGGCCGAAAATTGATTACTGAAACCTGACCACTGATAACTGATAGCTAAGAGCCGAGAGCTGGAAACTGAAAGCTGACCGCTGACCGCTGAGAGCCGAGAGCTGGAAACTGAAAGCTGACAACTGCCAGCTATCGGCCCTCAGCTAAGAAGTTGCGAGGGAGATCGTTTATATCTGCCTTCTGTACACTGGATGCTGACATCTGACCGCAGAAAAAGCTGATAGCTGATAGCAGAAAACTGACAGCTGATAACTGATAGCTGACAGCTGACCGCTGATAGCTGACAGCTGATAGCTGACAGCTGATAATCCCCTAAACCTGTATGGAATCCAAAACAATCGGTGCAGCGGATGTCCGCTGGGACCTTACTGATCTCTACGCTGATACGGATGCGCTCGAGGCGGACCTCGAGCGTGCCGGTGAACTCGCAGACGCCTTTTCCGAATCCTATCGCGGGCGCGTGGGCGAGCTTTCGGCGGCAGAGCTCCTGGAGGCACTGCGCGAGTACGAGACCCTGCAGGATATCCTTGGCCGTTGCTACACCTATGTCTATCTGAACTGGTCTACGGCAACAAATGATGAAGCCCGGGGAGCCCTCATGCAGCGCGTCCGGGAAGTGTACACATCGATCGCGCAGACGCTCATTTTCTTCGAACTCGAATGGGCCCGCGCTGATGACGATCATGCGGAAAGACTTCTCGCCTCGGAAGCGCTCAAACCTTATCGCCACTACCTCGAGCTCGAACGCCTCAATCGCGACTATTTGCTGAGCGAGCCCGAAGAGCGGATTCTTGCAGAGAAATCCGTCACCGGATCGGCCGCCTGGAACAGATATTTCGATGAAACCATGGGTGCCGCACGGTTCTCCCTAGATGGCGAGCAGCTGGCCCAGCAGGAAGTTCTTTCCAAACTCCACGAACCCGATCGAGACCTCAGGCGGAGAGCGGCGGAGTCGCTTACCACCGGCCTCGTCGAACGGCAGCGCACTCTGGCCTACATCTTCAACACGCTTCTGGCCGAGAAAGCATCCAACGATCGACTTCGTGGATTCGAGCACTGGCTGAAAAGTCGAAATATCGCCAACGAAGTTCAGGATGAAACGGTTGACGCGCTGATCGAGGCCGTCACGTCGCGGTACGATCTGGTAGAACGGTTCTATCGCCTGAAGGCGAACCTGCTCGGTCTCGAGGAAATGATGGATTACGATCGTTACGCCCCGATCGGAGAGGCGGATCGCACGTACTCCTGGGACGAAGCGCGGGAAATGGTTCTGAGCTCGTATACCGAATTCCATCCCCGCATGGGCCAGATCACCTCGTTTTTCTTCGATCGAAACTGGATTGATGCGCCCGCCGTGCCGGGCAAACAGGGAGGTGCCTTCAGCCACGGCGCCGTTCCCAGTGCGCACCCATACGTTCTGATGAACTACACGGGTAAGATCCGCGACGTGCAGACTCTGGCTCACGAGCTGGGCCACGGCGTGCATCAGTATCTCTCCCGAAAACAGGGTGTGCTTCAAAGTTCAACGCCGCTTACCACGGCAGAAACCGCCTCGGTCTTCGGTGAGATGCTTGTTTTCCAGCGCCTGATGAAGCAGGAAGAGAACGAGCAAAATCGACTCGCGATGCTTGTAGGTAAGATTGACGATACAATGGCGACGGTCTTCCGGCAGATTTCCATGAACCGATTCGAGGACAGGATCCATCGGGCCAGGAGAGAGGGCGGTGAGATTCCTGCCTACGAGTTCGGGGATATGTGGATAGAGACGCAGCAAGATATGTTCAGAGGCAGCGTTACGCTTGGCGAGCATTACCGCCACTGGTGGAGCTACATTCCCCACTTCCTGCATACGCCCGGATATGTCTATGCCTATGCATTCGGCGAACTCCTCGTGCTTGCGCTCTATGCACGTTACCTGAAGGAAGGTGACGCGTTCGCGGAGCGCTATCTTGGCCTGCTCGAGGCCGGAGGCTCCGACTGGCCACATGTCCTCGTCTCAAAGCTCGGAGTGGACCTGACGGATCTCGACTTCTGGAAGGAAGGCCTTGCTGAGATCGAGAAGCTCATCGAAAGAGCAGAGGAACTTGCCGAGAGTTAGTCCTCGGCTTGCGCGGGGTAGCTACAGCATCGAGAGGAACCGCAAGGTCTCCGCAACCGCCAGTGCTCCATAAATCCCAAGGATATAACCTGCAACTCCCATCAACAAGCCAACCGGTGCCATCGCTGGTACATAGACACCGGCAACGATGGGGGCGCTGACGGCTCCACCTACATTCGCCAGACTACCGGTTGCTACAAAAAACAGCGGGGCGCGCAGTAGTCGAGCCACGAGGAACATGATCGAGACATGAATCAAGATCCACACTGCACCGGTGAGCAAGTATACCGGTGCCTCGACAACTGCGGACAGATTTGCTTTGGCGCCAATTGAAGTGAGCAATAGGTAGAGCGCAAAGTAGCCGATTCTGGAAGCTCCTGCTCGTTCAAAACGTCGAAGTGGCGTGAACGAAAGCAACAAGCCAACTGTTACGACCAGCAAAATGGCCCACGTTCCCGCGCCGATGACTGCAATACCACTGAACGTCGGAACAGGCATATTGGCACCTGCCCATACGCCCACGACTGCTGCAACGAATGCAATACCCACGATAATGGCCACATCGGAGGTCGAGATCGGATGGCGCTCCGTGTCAAGACCTGAAAGGCGCTCGTTCAGGTCCGTTAGTGCCGACAAGTCAGCCTTGTTCCATTTGTCAAATCGCTGCTGGAAGGCGCTCATAAAGATGAGAATTCCCATCCATCCGTAACCCACAACCGTATCGACGACGATGATCGGACCGAGCATATCGTCCGACATGCCTACGTGCTGCTGAATGAACAGCAAGTTCGCCGTACCGCCGATCCAACTGCCACTAAGTGCTGCCAGGCCCTGCCAGGCGTCAGGGGGCAAAAAAGATCCAAAAATCAAATAGACGATTGGTGCGCCGATCATGATGCCCGCCGTCCCTGCCAGCATCATTAAAATGGCCATCTTACCCAATCGCATGATTGCAGGAAGATCTACCGTTACCATCAATAAAAACAACGAAAACGGTAGCAGATACATCGACATCCAGTCGTAGAGTGAACTGGACGAGGGAGTGATCCCGAATGTCGTCGCAAACATGGGCAGGAAATAAGCCCAGATGACCGGAGGAAGAATATCGAATACCTTCTTCAGGGCCGGCAGCGTGCTTAACCAGAACACCAGGCCGAGGAGACCAATGAGGAACGCGAGGAGGGCAGTGGGCTCTGTGATGAGAGCGGAAGAAGCGTCGGGCACAGTCTGGAGTACAGCTAGAGGATGAGGGGCGTCGAAATATCAGGTTTCAGCAGGTCGTTTTCAACCGTGTTTGAAATTCCGTAGGTTCTCTGCACTCCATCCTAATTTATGCTCTTCATGCGCGTCCAGCTTTTTCTCCTCTTAGTTCTCTCGTTCATCGGATGCACGGCGAACTCGGTTGAGATCGATGTCTCCCGGCACGAGTTCTCGCTTGGCGACGCGGTCGTGACGGTAGTGGTTCACGAAGGTAATACCGATGGGCTGACGTTCGTAAACCTTCATGAAAATGAACGGACCTCGATCGAGGCTGCGATCGATCATATCCGTCAGGCTGGAGGCCGCTTCATTCACCTCGAGCATACAGGAGATCGGAACATCTCATTTTCGGTAAATGGAACTCCGTTCGTCGTAGACCCCAATCGAATATTTACTGATGTCGGGATTCGAGCGACGCTTGAGAATCTGAGTTCTTTTTCCGATGCGGCTGCACGAAAGGTGATTGAGTTTCGCGATGAGCTGCTCCGCATTATCAATATCGAAAGCCTCCCGGTCGTCGTAGCTGTCCATAACAATACGAACGATCAATATTCGATCTTGAGCTACACCGAAGGAGGGATCTACGAATCCGATGCCTCGCACGTACGGGTTAATCCGGACCAGGACATCGACGATTTCTTTTTCATCACCGAAACCAGCTGGTATGAACCGATCGGAGCAGCGGGTTACAACGTTGCGGTACAGCATCCCAGCTCAGTAACCGACGATGGATCACTATCAGTGTACTGTGGTCGGCATGGGATTCCGTACGTGAACGTGGAAGCAGAACACGGACACCTGGAGGAGCAACTCGAAATGCTTGACTTCCTTGACGGATTTCTCCGTGACCGAATACCGGTTGAAAGGGAGATGAGCAATTACTGATAGCCGATACGGACGAGGTCCCGCGGAAGGTCACTCAAACTTTCGGCGCCTTGATCGGTGATGATGACATCATCTTCAATGCGGACGCCTCCGCGCCCCCGAAGATAAATTCCAGGCTCGACCGTAAAGCACATTCCCGGCTGCAGAAGCGTCTTGTTGCCTGCCCGAATGTAAGGCTCTTCATGGCTCTCGAGACCCAACCCGTGTCCGGTCCGGTGGATAAAATACTCGCCATATCCGGCATCCTCGATCACCTTTCGCGCGGCCGCGTCGACGGCGCCGGCCGTAACCCCAGGATTTGAAGCCTCCCGCCCCGCCTCGTTTGCCTGGCGAACGATATCCGCTATCTTTGTGAGCTCAGGATCGACTTCACCGAACGCAAAAGTGCGGGTCAGATCGGAAAAATAACCGTGCAGGTTGGCACCCCAGTCCACCAGAACGAGGTCGCCTCGACGCAGCTTTTCGTCTCTGGGAGATGCGTGTGGATTGGCCGTTGCGGCGCCGAAGGCCACTATCGGATTGAACGGCAACTCAGGTTCGCTGCCCTGGCGAAGAAGCTGCATCGTGAGCTCGGACGCGAACTCCCGTTCGGTCATGCCCTCCTTGACCAATGGAAGCGTATTTGTTAGCGCATCCTGCGCCATGTGGACTGCTTTGCGGATTGTCTCAACTTCGGAGGCATCCTTGTAAACCCGCAGGTCCGAGATGACCTCCGGACCCGACTCGAATCTTGCGCCGGGCGCGGCACCTTCAAGTAGTCGTAGCTCCAACACACGAAGGTTACCTGGTTCAACAGCAATGCGAGCATTCTGAAGTTCTGCGGCTCTGATGGCGGCACCGAATGCTTCCGGCCAGCTCGATAGTTCCTCCGTATACGGATACGATCTGATCTCGTACTCTACTGCATCAAGTTTTGCAAGCTCAAGCTCAGGCAGGATGATTGCTGGAGGGTGGTCCTTGCGAAACAGCGCGACCACAGGTCGTTCGCTCAGATGGAAATCCATCCCGGTGAGATAGCCCAGGCTCGGACCGGGGTTCACTGCCACAGCGTCAAAATTGTGCGCAGCGAGACGTTCGATTAATCGCTCGTGACGGGAGGTCAATAGAGCAGCATTCATATTTCAAGCCGGTTTATTCAGGCAATTGGATGCAGAATACGAGCGAACGGTTTCAAATCAATACGTAATCGGGATAGAAACCATCATCGGAGGTGGATTCGGGTGGAAGCGGTCGCCAGTGATCGGATGTGCGGATCTTTCACTGCACTATCGAGACTGAACCGAACTCTTAATAACAGTCGCAAAGGCTCTCGTCGCCTGGATTGGATCTGGAGCCGTGGTGATCGCGGTCATTACGGCCACGCCGTGGGCACCGACCGCCATCACCTCCGCCACGCGCTCGGGCGTGATTCCGGCGATGGCGATGACCGGAATCTCGACTCGGTCACAGACCTTCTTCAATCCTCGGACTCCTTTCACGGTCGCGGGATTCGCCTTACTCAACGTTGGGTATACCGGCCCGAATCCGATGTACGAGGCGCCTTCATCAACAGCCTGGAGCGCCTGGTCGAGATTCGTGGCGGTCGCGCCGATGATGGCGTCATCGCCTAGAACCCTGCGTGCAAGATGGATGGGGAAATCATCCTGGCCGAGATGTACGCCCGTAACGCCATCGAGCAGGGCAAGCTCGAGGTGATCGTCGACGAGCAGAGGTACGCCCGATTCCGCGCAGACCGCGCTAAGCTCCGGGATCTGCGCGATCAGGTGCCGGATCGTACCGAATTTCTGTCGGAACTGGATCGTGTCCGCCCCGCCATCGATACTCATCCGGGCCAGATCCGCATGCGAGAATCGCTGCTGAAACCAGAAATCCGTCAACACGTGCAGGCGCCCAATCGTACTCATAGAAACATCAGGATATGATCTTTCGGATATTCGCCGAGATCATCAGATAGTCGAACAGTCGTCCGGCGGCAACTTATGCATTCC